>CALBVI010000120.1 GCA_937969395.1 uncultured Spongiibacteraceae bacterium
ATCACGACGTCGATGCTAATAAAGTCGATCACAGCCGAGTATTAACCCAAGGTGCCAATTTAACCATCAATAAAAGCTTTGATAATATCCGCTTAACGTCGGTTAGCAGCTATTACAACGGTAAATACGACCAGCTGGCCGACAGTGATGGTACACCGATACAGATACTGGAAATTGATGGCCACGCCGAAGTTGATCAATGGAGCCAAGACTTACGTATCAGTAGTATTCAAGCCGAACCTTGGGCCTACACCCTAGGACTTTATGCTGCCGGTGAAAAACACGATGTCTATAATGCCTATGATTTTTACCATAGCTGGCAAGTGCTCGACCCAGCTATTGCCGCCGGCTTCACCTTAGATCAACGCTACCAGCAAGAGCGTGAAAGCCGAGCTATCTATGGTCAGCTGGACTACAAACTATCATCCACTCTAACGTTGACCTCCGGATTGCGCTACACCGAAGATGAAAACCGCCAGTTTAATGCGTCCAGCTATCAAACAGATTACGATGGCAATCCCTTAGCCGGCTTGATCCCTTTCAGCTTCCCCTATGACCCCACCGCCGTTCAACCCGGCGACGACTTCACTGACCGGGAATGGACCGGCACCCTCAAGCTCAGTTACAGTCCCGAGGCACTTGATGACTTACTGTTATACGGTTCTTACAGTCGCGGCTATCGCAGTGGTGCGTTTAACGGCGCTGCAACATTATCCCCAACAGAACTAGCCCCCGTTGACCCCGAATTTGTCAATGCCTATGAAATGGGCGCCAAGGGCCAACTGATAAACGGACAGTTACAATACTCAGCCGCACTGTTCCACTACAGTTACCAAAACCAGCAGTTTACAAAAATCGTCGGTATTCAGCAGCTGCTAGACAGTGCCGATCGAGCGCGGTCACGGGGCTTCGAATTGGAGCTAGACCTACAGGCAAACGCAGCGCTAAGCATCCATATGAGCTTGGCACTATTGGATACCGAATATACCGAGGGGCTTGAATTAACTGCGGGGGGCAATAACTATGACCTAACCGGTAACACCCTCATTTCGGCGCCGGAAGTCAGCGCAGATATTGCAGCGGATTATCGATTTGCCTGGCGTGGCGGCAATGTCACAACTCACTTAGATTTAGGCTATGTCGGTGAACAGTGGTTTACCGCCTTTAACGACAAAGCTGGCTTCGACAATATTGGTCAATCAGGCCACACGCTGTTCAATGGCCGCATCGATTACGCTTGGGACAATGAGCAATACACGCTCTCGCTGTGGGGCCGCAACCTGACTGACAAGGAATATCAAGTGTACGCCATTAACCTCAGTGACGGTTTTGGCTACCACTATACGATTAAAGGCGTACCTAGAACCTTCGGAATAGACTTTCAACTGGCGTTTTAAGGCTTGTTTTAAGACTTAATGAACCGCCTGACCAGTCGGCGGTGTCGTCACCTGCTGCCACTCAAGCAGTAACTGCTGAATGTCCTTCAGTTTGACCGGCTTTATGGTTATATCATTCATGCCGGCCAGACGACACTTACGACGTACGTCTGCATCACTGTTAGCGGTAACAGCAATTATCGGAGAACTAATACCCTGTGCCCGAATTTTTTGAGTGACGGTAATACCGTCCATATCGGGCATTTGTACATCCATCAAGATAACGCTGTAACGCTGTTTACCAACCGCTGCTAGTGCTTCCAGCCCAGAATGAGCAACATTGACCGGGTGACCCAGCTTGACGATTATGCGCTCTAGCACTTTCGCATTGATCAAGTTGTCCTCCACAATCAATATGGAACCTTTAAAGTCAGTACTGCGCGGGAGTATTTTTTCCGCCGGTAACGGTTTTAGTGGGATCTGGAAATCAATTTGGCTACCCTCACCTAGCTCAGAAGTAATCGACAGGGTCGCATTCAACACTTCACTCAGACGGTGGCACAGAGTCAACCCCAAGCCCAGCCCCTCTGACTGCCGAGTCAAACCGCGACTCACTTGCACGAACCCCTGAAACACCACTTTCTGCTGTTCTTTACTCATGCCGCAGCCATCGTCTTTGACGGTGATACCCAGCATCTGAGTCTCATCGTTCCAATCAATAGCAAACAGAATTTCACCTCTTTTCGTATATTTGCAGGCATTGTCCAACACTGTACGCACCAAGTGGCTTATCAAATAAGCATCGCCGCTAAAGGCTCTAGGTAAATTGGGCGCGCACCGGTACTCTAGAGAGACCTTCTCAGCGTCAATTAGCGACAATATATTGCTATGCAGCTTGTCAATAACCGGACGTAATTCAAAAGGGTGATTTTCCGCCTCCAACTTGGAATCATCGGTCTCTGCCATCAACACCAAATTGTCAACTTGGGTACACAACCGCACAGCGCCATAATTAATATCCTTAAAGATCTCATCCTGCTGCTCTCCCGATTGCACCTCGCTCCACTGATCGATAGAGGATGAAATAGAGTGTAGCGGTGTTCGCAATTCATGACTCACCATACGCAGGAAGTTACTTTTACGCTCGCTCTCCAACTCTGCATTTTCCAGTGATTGCTGCAATTTTTCATTAGCCTGCGCCAATACCGCCTTGGCTTCTCGTTCGATTTTAGCCTTGTGTTGTTCGGAAGTTAGCAACTGCTCTAGAGCGGCCTGCTTTTCTGTACGAAGTAGGTTAATACGATCAGCCAATGCCAACGACAGCAGCAAGATGTCAAAGGTTTGAGCAATCAACGTGGCTAAAAATGAATTTTTAAACACCGGAGGAAAACCGAGATTGGGGATAATAGTCGCCAGCGCCCCCAAGAAAATCAACGCAAAAGCCAGCACAAAAAAACGCGCCGGTTGATAGCCTTCACGCCAACATACAATACCCGCATAAAGGCCGGTAATTATCCAAGTGGTGGATGCTAGTGACAGCAGCACTAGATGTAGG
>CALBVI010000121.1 GCA_937969395.1 uncultured Spongiibacteraceae bacterium
CCTAATGTTGCACGACGTAGTGCAAAGGGATCTTTTGAGCCTGTCGGTGGTTGGCCGATACCAAAAATACCGACGATGGTATCTAGTCTGTCTGCTAAGGCAACGGCGCAACCGGTTAAGCTTTCAGGTAATTTATCACCGGCGAATTTTGGCAAGTATTGATCTTTAATGGCATTGGCAACTTCTGCGGGTTCACCGTCATTTAAGGCGTAATAACAACCGGCAATTCCCTGCATTTTGTCAAACTCTAATACCATATCGGATACTAGGTCAGCTTTGCTGAGTTCAGCAGCTCGCTTGGCGTGATTAGCATCACTACCAATATGCTCGGCTATTTTTGCCGCGAGGCTCATGACACGCTGTGTTTTTTCATAGACAGTGCCGAGCTTAGCCTGAAAAACAACGGTTTTTAACGCTTCTAAGCGAGTTTCCAATTTTACTTTTTGATCGGTTTCAAAAAAGAAAGCCGCATCAGCTAAACGAGGGCGAATAACGCGTTCATTACCACTGATAACTTGCGCAGGGTCTTGGCTCACAATATTAGACACGGTAATAAAGTGCGGTATTAAATTGCCATTAGCGTCTTCAACATGAAAATATTTTTGATGCTCTTTCATTGAAGAAATTAACGCTTCGGCGGGCACGGCTAAAAAGCGTTCCTCAAAGCTACCCGTTAAGGCAACAGGCCATTCGACTAAGCCAGTAACTTCATCAAGTAGTGCTTCATCGATAATGGCTTTGCCCCCTAGCTTTTCACCCTCAGCGATAACTTGCTGACGAATAAGTGTTTTACGCTCGTCGTAATTAGCAACGATATGTCCGCTGGTTTTCAAAAGTTCTTGATAGGCAGAGGGGTTAGCAATGTCTAAATCGGTATCGCAATGAAAACGGTGACCGCGAGTAGTTAGCCCTGCTTTAATACCTAGAATAGTCGCATCAATAACATCGCTACCTAACATCATTACGACCCACTGTACCGGGCGAACGAATTCTATGCGGCTAGCACCCCAGCGCATACGTTTGGCAATAGGCAATTTATCGAGAGCCGTTTGTACAATCGCAGGTAGCAAGTCGATTGCATTTTTACCCGCTTGAGTAGAGCGATGAATAAGCTTGTCAGCCTTACCGTCATTCTCAACCACTAAATCGTCAGGGCTAATATTGTTTTTCTTAGCAAAGGCCATTGCTGCTTTTGATGGTTTACCTTCGTCGTCGAAGGCAATCTTTTTAGGTGGCCCCCAGTTGGTGATTTGCTTTTCTGGTGTTTTTTCATCAAGTCCAGTAACCACAATGGCTAAGCGTCGTGGCGTAGCAAAAGGTTCAACGTTATTAAAGTTTAGGCCTGAGGCTTCAATGCCTGAACGTACTTGCTCAGTAAAACTGTTAGACAGCTTTAATAGTGCTGTTGGTGGTAATTCTTCAGTACCAATTTCAACTAAAAAATCTTGAGACATTTACGCGTCCTCCGAGCTGGCGGTTTGTTCTTCGTTTCCGAGGGCTTCTTTGCGCAATGCCTCAGGAGCAAGAGGGAAACCTAATGCTTTACGGGCATCAAAGTAGGCCTGGGCAACACCGCGAGACAGGGTGCGAACGCGTAAAATAAATCGTTGTCGCTCCGTGACTGAAATCGCGTGGCGAGCATCGAGTAAATTAAATACATGCGAGGCTTTCATTACCATTTCATAAGAAGGTAGCGGTAAGTTGTTTTCTATTAAGCGCAGGCTCTCTGCTTCGTAGTGATCGAAGTTTTTAAACAATTGTTCAACATCGGCGTGTTCAAAATTAAACGTCGACATCTCGACTTCATTTTGATGGAAGACATCACCATAGGTGACGACACCTTCAGGGCCTTCGGTCCAAACGAGGTCGTAAATGCTATCAACACCTTGTAGGTACATGGCAATGCGCTCAAGACCATAGGTGATTTCGCCCGTGACGGGATAACATTCTAAACCGCCTACTTGCTGGAAATAGGTAAATTGCGTAACTTCCATTCCGTTGAGCCAGACTTCCCAGCCTAAACCCCAAGCGCCAAGCGTGGGAGATTCCCAGTTATCTTCAACAAAGCGAATATCGTGAACGAGTGGATCGATGCCCAGCGAGCGTAAAGACTCTAAATAGAGCTCTTGAATATTAGCTGGGTTTGGCTTCATCACTACTTGGAATTGATAGTAATGTTGTAGCCGATTAGGATTTTCACCATAGCGACCATCTGTTGGACGGCGACAAGGTTGAACATAGGCGGCATTCCAGGTTTCAGGGCCAATTGCCCTCAGGAATGTTCCAGGGTGAAAAGTCCCCGCCCCTACTTCCATATCTAATGGTTGTAAAATGACACAGCCTTGATTGGCCCAGAATTGCTGTAGAGCTAAAATTAAGCCCTGAAACGTTTTAACGTCTGCTTGCGTGGTCACGAAACACCGCTCTTTTGTTAGTTAATTGTTGGGTTTATGCTGATTTAGTGGCTAGCTATGCTGTAATTACAATGACGATAAAATTGATGGCCATTGTTACGAGTCACCACAAAACCCGCGATTATACAGTGTTGTTACAGGGAAGTAAGCGTCAAAAATAGCTTTGAATAGTATCTCGATGACGGTTAAACAGTTATTATTTCGGCTCCAAAACTCGTAAATTATAAAAATGAAACCAATACGATCAACTGTTGCCGTACTATTAGTAAAATTCTGTGGGCTATTGCCGCTGTCAGTACTTCATCGCATGGGCGAAATGCTCGGGTATTTGCTGTTTAAATTCGACAATAAAGCGCGAAAAGTAACCAAAATTAATCTTGAATTGTGCTTTCCTAAACTGTCCCCTGTTGAGCGTGAGCAGTTATTAAAACAGTCTTTACAAGAGTCGGCGAAAGCTGTGTTTGAGGCTGGACCCATGTGGCTGTGGAAGACGGAAAAGGTTTTATCTCTTATCCACAACCAACAGTGTCTTGAGCCATTAAAAGAGGCAATAAATAGTGATCAAGGAG
>CALBVI010000122.1 GCA_937969395.1 uncultured Spongiibacteraceae bacterium
CTTTGTGTCGATGCTTCAGGACGGTTGACTTCAATACCAGCTTCTTTAATGAAAGATGCCGTTACAATGAAAAAGATCAACATAATAAAGACCACGTCCAACATCGGCGTCAGGTCAATCTCAGAGGCCTCATCGTTGCCCCCTCTTTTTATAGCGTTTCTGCGCATGATAACTCTCTTAGTGATCGGTTGTCAGATGGTCTTTTAGCAATTCACTTTCACGGTTTGCAATCTGGGTGATATAAGTATTAGCAAATACACCCGATAGTGCGGCTACCATTCCTGCCATAGTAGGGATTGTAGCTTTAGATACACCCCCTGCCATTGACTTAGCATCGCCACCACCTGTTACAGCCATAATATTAAATACTTCAATCATGCCCGTCACAGTTCCCAATAAGCCCAATAAAGGTGCCATTGCTACCAATGTTTTAATCATTGGCAAACCAGCATTAATCTTCAAGTTTGCTTCTGAGATTAAACGTTGACGAATCTGGTGAGCATTCCAAGATTTGCGTTCGTGACGCGCCTCCCAAGCTCCGATTGCCTTATCAATATCTTGACGCAAACCCGAGCGGAAGTACCAAAAGCGCTCAAAGGCTAAGGTCCACATCACGAAGGTTAGGATAGCGATGAGCCAAAGCACATCGCCCCCAGCATCCATGAAGTTGCCTATTATTTCTAGAGCCTCTTCAAGGTTATAACCCATTTTAGCCATTCCCCAACTGTGCTTCAGTGTGCTCAGCAATGATACCTGTTGTCTGCTCGTCTAGTACGTGTAGTACTTTCTTAGCCTGACCACTTGTAACTGTGTGCAATAGTACCGTCGGAATTGCAACTAACAGACCTAATACAGTCGTTACTAGCGCACCAGAGATACCACCAGCCATTGCCTTCGGATCACCAGCACCAAAGATTGTAATAGCCTGGAAGGTAATAATCATACCGGTTACCGTACCTAGCAGACCCATTAGCGGTGCAACTGCGGCAATAATTTTCAGTAAGTTCAAACCAAACTCAATCTTAGGCGTCTCTTTAAGTACTGCTTCAGAAAGCTTCAACTCTAGAGTTTCAGTATCCATTGTTGGATTTTCTTCATGAACTTTCAGTACACGGCCTAGAGGGTTATTTTCATTAGCTTTAGTCGCCTTAAGCTGTGAATTCACTTTCGAATAAACCAGTGACAAGACAATCAAACGCCAAATTGCTAATGCAAAAGCAAACGCACCAACTGCAGCAATTGCTTTACCAATCGTGCCGCCCTGCTCAAAGCGCTCAGCCATAGTAGGCGAGTTAATCAATGCAGATAAGAACGTGCCGCCAGTAGGGCCAGTAGGATCAATACCAAAAGAGGTAAAGCCATCAGAATTACCAGCTGTTGCCGCTGCCCAACCTAAATAAGCTGAGTCAGGCTGACGAGGAAGCTCTTCCAAGGTGCCATTTTCATTCAAGGTCAAGTAATTACCTTCATCAGTAACAATGTTGAATGAACCAACACGTACAACTTGACGATCTTCTTTTTGACCACCTGGTTTAGAAACAGTAGCGCTAAAAGAAGCAATACGTCCTGACTCAGTCATTTCGCGCTGAACTTCGTACCACAAACGCTCAATTTCTTCGATGCTAGGAAGTTTTTCTGCACCACTCATTTTTGCAATCAACTCATCCAAAAATACTTCGCGGTTTGGATACTGAGCACTTACCAATGAAGTTGCAAAGCTAGTTCGCAAATCACCAGCAGTTGACGTTAAGTGACCGAACAATTCAGTTAAAGTACCTAAACGATCTTTCAACTGACGTTGTTTTTCAGTTACTTTTAGCTCATTTTGCTCAAAGTTAGCTTCCAGACGAGCGGAACGAGCCTCTTCATCGGCACGAGCTTTCTCTGCATCTTTCAGCAATTGAGCCTGGTTATTTTTTTCACTTCTAAAACGCGCTTCACGAGCTCTATTTTCTTTGGCCTCATCAGTCTGACCCTGCTTAACAAAGTTCAACAACTGATCAAGTGAAACGGCTTCTTGCGCCATTAACGATGTTGAGCCAGCGGCCAACATAGTTCCAACGGTAAATACTACCGACTTAATAAATTTATTATTCATTACTTAGCAGCCTCCGGCGCAGGAATTGGAAGTTTCAAAATGTCTATTGACGCTTCTTTACGAGCAATTCGCAGACCTTTTAAGATTGAATTACGGTACTCACCTTTGTCCAACTGAACAAATTGATTTGTACCTTTATCCCAAGCACCTGAAATTTCTGTATCAGTAGTTTGGTATACCAACGCCACACGGCCAACACGGAAGAAGTTTACTTCACGGTTAACACCATCAATATCAACAGTACCTTTGTATGAATCAATCTTACGACCATATTCATTTTCGATCTTATAAGCTTCTAGCACCTGGCGAAATTTCTCAGATACTGAAATATCAGAACGATCTACATTTGCTTTCAAAAATGCGATGCGCTCTTTACGCTCTTTACTATGAAAAGGGACATCTAAGTTTACGAACTTTTCAAGGCCATCAATCATACGAATAACTAACGGGGTAACTTGACGCTGGATAACCGTTACTTGAGAAATTGAATTTTCAATATCATCAATACGGATCAGCTGGTTAGCAATCTGTTTGTCTAAGCGAGCGTTATAAACACGCAAACCATCTACTTGCTTCATGACGGTTTTGTAATCAGTAAGCAAATCTCCAGTTTCATCCGCTAACTGATCAACAGCTTGTTGAGATTTATTGGCAGCAGCAGTTTTTGCCTGACCAACCTTTAATACAGCGTCTACTGTATTCGCTTGAGCACTTGTGCCCATAAGCGCACCAAATGACATAGTCATTACTAGCGCGACAGTTTTGAATCGATGCATATTCATTGGGATAGCATTTCCTTCAGGGATGTTTGAAATCGCAGGCTTTTTAAAAAAAAATCCAACACTAAATTAAATTGCAAAAACCATCAATTGAGGTTCATAACAGCGCGTATTTTAATATTAATTTTTTGTATTAATCAACGTGCAATGCTCATTAGCGGGACATCATTTATGAATTATTTTTTTCGGGTATTTGGGTAACAAAATTTCGAGTATTTAGGTATCAAAGGTAGATTTTTAGTACCGATAATTTATTTATTTATCTTTAGTCACACGGCCTCTGATCAAAATTAAACCAGCATCAGCCCTGAAAAATCACGGCATTACGAAATAAACTGGCAAATTCGAGCAAAATACACACACTAAGTGCTACCTCTCTCCACAGTCGTAAAACTATAACTATAGGAATCATCAGCCTCGCCACCCTGAAAATCTTCTCGACCTACACATTTCCACTCAGCATTATCTAGACTGGGAAAATATGCATC
>CALBVI010000123.1 GCA_937969395.1 uncultured Spongiibacteraceae bacterium
TGCGAGTAGATTTACCCCGAGTGGTTGGCGCTCGGCTTTAATTTGTTTAAGCGCTAATTTAACAATTAAAACATCAAAGTCAGAAGAAAAACCAAGGCGGTTGATCCAAGGCATAAATTGAGCCGCAGTGAGGGTCTGTTGATCTGAAGTGACTAGGCGTGATGGAACTTCCCAGTGCAGCAATTCATGGTTTCGATTATAAACTGGGTAGCTAGCAAGCTTAATACTTCGCTGTGTTAAAGCGGTGTGAATAATTTTTTGCCAGTCATCTTTTTGATGCCTGCTTTCAGGTGTTATTGCGCTGCTATAGGTCGCTATTTCTAAGGTGCCTTTATTATTAACTTCGGCACTGCTCAGTGCTGCGTCGATTCTGGTGAGTAAGCTGCATGCATTATCATCTGATTGATATAAACCTGCTGCCGCTGCAACTTCTGGCAGTTGCTCTAATTCTAGTTCGCTCGCACAGCTAATTAATAATTCTCGAATATGGCGAGCTAGTACTTCAGCATTAAATTCCTGTGGTGCCAGTAACGCAAAGTCTGATCCATTCAGACGGCCATGAATATAATTTTTATGGATGCCTTCTTCCGCTACTAAGCGCTGACCAAATTGCTTGAGCAGTGAATCCATGAATTCCCTGTTATTTATTTTATTTAAATCCGCAAGTTTCAGAATACGGATGATGGCAAGGGTTCCTGCTGAGGAACCATCTTCGCGTTGAAGGTGAGCATTTAATTTTTCCATAAAAGGTTCGCGATTAAGAAAACCTGTTAGCTTGTCTCGCTCTAATGATTTGTGCAGTGCTGCTAATCGAGCGCTTTCGTCACCTAGCATTTGTTTAACGCGATGTGAAAGACTGTTCATTGCCTCGGTTAACATTTTGAATTCTAATGTTTTTGGAGTTGATACCGTAATAAATTGACGTCGCTCCATCGCTCTAGCTTGTTTAACAACGGTGGTTAAGGGCCGAGTAATAGTATGTAGTAACAAGCTACCGCAGATTCCAGCAAAAACTGCCGCTAAAATAAAATAGCTAAATAGTCGCTGTGTATTTTTCCAAAGCGCCTGATAGGCAAATAGATTATCACTTTCTAAGGTGAGAGTGCCTACTTGTCGCCAACCATTACTGATATGTGCGACACCTTGCTGTGGTTCAATGGGAAAAAATTTAACTAGCCATTGCGGCACCGAATCTAGCTTGCTCTCATTATTATGCTCTTGAACAATATTATTATCGGCATCAGTAAGTCTAATAAGTCGGTAATGGCCACTGTCGTATTGTGCGCTTAATAATAATTCTATGGTGATGGGATCGTAATCACCGGATGACAGTGACAGCGCTAGTGCGTTGGCGTTATCAATATTTTTTAAATGTAGTTGCTGCTCTAAATAATCTTTAGCCGATAGGCTACTCATTATGAAGCTACCGATAAAGCTAATGGCCATCAGCAAGCTAATCGCTAGCCATAGTTGTCTGTTAAGTGTCATGAGCTTCTCTCCATCCGTCCTGCTATGGCTGCTGTTAAAAATATTATTGTCATTACAGCCCCTCGTTTTGCATTCGTGTTAAGACATCGCGCCAGCGCGATAATCGTTGTTCGGGTTGATTGATAATTGCACGGCTCGCACCACCGACCCATAAACCCACACTGTTAAAACTATAAACAGGTTTGAGGTCTGTGCGCTGCCCTGAAGGTAAAATGTCATCAATTAAATTATCAAGAATTAAAGGCTCGCTATTAGCTTCGGCATAATAAGCGACGACCATGTGAGCTTGTGTCACGCGGCTGCTAGCGCCACCAATACTCGCTTTTACATAAATGAGGCGTAGTTTTTCGGGAGGAACTCCCATTGAGAGTAGCGTCATATATTTAGCAATACTAAAATCTTCGCAGTCTCCCTGTCCTCGTCCTAGCGTTTGTAATGGCGTTGCCCAATAATCTTTGCTCTGCCAAATTTGTAAGTCAGACTCAAAACGTATTCGGCGGTTAAAGAATTGATTAACAGTGATGAGCTGATCTTGGTGTGTGGAACCTGAGTTATCAATAATCTTGCGCCATTGTACGATAGCTTGAAAGCCATCATCACCATAGCGTTCCTGAGCTAGTGCTAGCAAGCGTTCAAAATCAGGTTGGTTATCGGCCAGCCAAGAGAATTTGCTGACCAATAATAATAGACACAGTAGTAATAGTCTTCTGTAGATGTGTTTAGAAAAAATTGAATGTATTAATAAGCGCATCTATTTCAGATATTTTTACAGCATAGTATTTAAAATACTAAATTAAGTGAATATTCAGATGTGTATGTCATTTAATTGTGTAGAACGTAAACGTATACCAATTTATAGCTCGGACTGCGTGAAACTGCCAGTTTATGGCATTAGTTTACTTGATAGAGTTACAAATACTGCTACGATTGTACACAATTCAATAATTCCTATGTCCGGCCGATATGAATTGGCTGGTGATGTTCATAAAAGTTAATGTTAATACTGAGGTAGTGGGTTTGGGTAGTAAAAATTTATCGGGTGTTTTAAGTCTATTTTTCTGTTTGAGTACTTCTTCAGTATTTTCCGCTCCCGCGGTTAGTGACTTTCGTGAGGCGATTACCCAAGCTGTTGTGACTAACCCAGAGGTTACTGCAGCATTTTATGATTTTGAGGCTAGTCGTGAAGGCGAGCGTGTTGCTAAAGGTGGCTATTTCCCTAAAATTGATTTGGTTGCTGACATTGGTCGTGAAAAAAGTCGCACGCCTGTTCGCGCTTCAAACAGTTATACCCGTGACAGTGCTCAGTTGGTATTAACGCAAATGCTGTTTGATGGCTTTGCTACCAGTAATGAAGTTGATCGCTTAGACCACGCTAAACGGCTAAGTTATTACCAATTAAAAAATGTTTCTGAGCAATTAGCCCTGCAAGCAGCTGAAGCTTACCTTGATGTTTTGCGTCAGCAGCAATTAGTGGTTCTGGCGGAAGAAAACTATGTACAGCATCAACTCATTTTTAATGATATTGAAGAGCGTGTGCTTGCAGGTGTTAGCCGTAGAGTTGATTTGGAACAGGCAAACGCACGGACAGCATTAGCAGTCACAAATTTATTAACTGAAACCACTAATCTACATGATGTAACGGTTCGTTTTCAGCGCATTGTAGGTTTGTTACCTGCGGAAAATTTACGTTCTCCAACACTGCCTACGGCTTTAATTCCTGAGTCGCGCATCGATGCCCTAAACAACGCCTATAAAACGAACCCGCAACTATCAGCTGCGATCGAAAATGTGTTATCGGCTCAAGCGGATTCTAGAGCAAAAAAATCTCCCTTTATGCCACGTGTAGATTTACGTTTAAGACAGGACGTTGATCACGATACTGATGGTATTGAGGGCTTGTACAAAGAGCGCGCGATCGAATTGGTATTTAGCTATACCTTTTATAATGGCGGGTCAGATCGAGCGAGACAACGCGAGTATTATCATCGACTTGATAGCACGCGTGAATTAC
>CALBVI010000124.1 GCA_937969395.1 uncultured Spongiibacteraceae bacterium
CAATAGCCGTTTATCGGATGCCTATGCGTTTATTGACCAGTCGCAACAACTTAATGAACAGACCAGTAAAAATAGCGAAGTCTTTAATGAAACCGTGCGCGATCATATGTCGGAGATGCGCGATAGCGTTGAAAGCGCTACAGAACTGGATCAGCTAAAAGCAGCCGTGAGTTCGAAACTAGATCAGTTAGTGTCAGTAATGGACAATCACCAAATCGATGAAATAGAGCGCGATGCTACCCTGTCAGATCAGCTTAATGTACTGGTTGAGCGAGTGAGGTTAATGGAGTCGGACTCGAAGTTAGCAGAGCAGCGTATTGAGGAGCAACGACAAAAGGCATTGCGCGATGTGCTTACGCAATTACCTAATCGAGAAGCTTATGGGCAGCGACTTGAACAAGAGTTTGATCGCTGGCGTCGTTACGAGAGACCACTCTCCGTTGTGGTGGGAGATATCGATCACTTTAAGGGTATTAACGACGAGTATGGTCACTTAGCGGGTGACAAGGTGCTGCGGATAATTGCCAAGAGCCTTGCTAAACGCTTACGAAAAACAGATTTCATTGCACGTTATGGTGGTGAGGAATTTGTTATTTTGATGCCAGAAACGAATCAAGAGCAGGCATTTAAAGTGATTGAGGGTGTGAGAGAGGCGGTTGCTAACTGTCCATTTCATTTTAAAGATAAGCCAGTATCGTTAACGATGTCGTTTGGGATAACAGCGTTTATTAAAGATGATGAGCCAGATCTAGCTTTTGAACGAGCAGATAAAGCCTTGTATGAAGCTAAAGATGGGGGTCGTAATTGCTCTGTGTTAGCGCCGATAGAAGTCGCTGATGGTGAGGCGTAAAGATAGCAGTGAGAAAGTAAGAGCAAGAAATGGCGCGCCCGACAGGATTCGAACCTGTGACCAATGGCTTCGGAAGCCACTACTCTATCCAGCTGAGCTACGGGCGCATAACGAAAATGATCGATAGCAAGAAATTTAACGCTTTGTTTGCCTTAGCTGATTCGATGAAATCATGCCTCGACAAAGAGGCCGCAATCATACCGATCAACGTTCGGGGAGTCCACATTAGCGTTTCGATATAGATTATTTGTACTTTCGGCGTTATTTTTTCAGTAAAAACCCTTTCATGTTTCCGCTTGAGGCGGAAACTGGCTATAATTCGCGCCAGTTATTTTGCCTGCTGTTGCAGGTGGTTCCAGACCAAGGTGATTTCGGGTTTGTAAATTGAGGACATCGACAGTGATGAAAAGTGTAAAGAGTAGTGCGGCCAAGATATTGAGCTTGGTTTTAATAGCAGTCGCTTTAACCGCGAATGCGGTAACCGATAAGCAGCAGATTGCTATCGAAGAGCGTATTAAGCCAGTAGGGCAGCTTTGCCTAGCGGGTGATACGAGTTGTGGTGCTGCGGTTGCGGTTGCAGGTGGCGAAGCACAGTCACCAGAAGACATTTATAACGGCACCTGTACAGCCTGTCATTCAACAGGTGTTTCCGGTTCTCCAAAGGTTGGTGATATTGCGGCCTGGGTTCCTCGTTTAGCGAACGGCATTGACG
Source organism: uncultured Spongiibacteraceae bacterium (assembly GCA_937969395.1). Taxonomy (GTDB): domain Bacteria; phylum Pseudomonadota; class Gammaproteobacteria; order Pseudomonadales; family Dasaniaceae; genus Oceanicoccus. The sequence goes on from CALBVI010000124.1 coordinate 1,563, forward strand.
CTGTTTATGCAAACGCGATTAACGGACTTAATATAATGCCAGCTAAAGGCCTATGTATGACCTGTTCAGATGACGATATCAAAGCAGTCGTTGATTATATGGTTGAACAGAGCCAGTAAAAATAGTCGGCAGCTGCTTTGTAGTCACTTACGTTGTAGTTACTTACGTTGTCATTATCCAAACCGCATTTATTGATGCGGTTTTTTTATGTCTGATACTATAGCGGGGCATTATAGACAGGTTGAAGCATTGACTGACAATCGTATTAAGGCTCGAGATATTTCGTCTGTGTTGAGTACAGTCCGCGCATGTACGCTCTGTGAAAATTTAGCCCTTGGCCCCAAGCCTATTCTTCAACTAAACCCTAAAGCTAAAATACTGATTGCCGGACAGGCACCGGGAAGAAAAACACATCACAAAGGCATAGCTTTTGATGATCCATCAGGTGACAGGTTGCGTGATTGGATGGGTATTGATAGGGATGTTTTTTATAATGACTCAGTAATCGCTATTCTGCCGATGGCTTTTTGTTATCCTGGAACGGGTAAAAGTGGCGATTTACCGCCACCGACTCGATGCGCTGATCATTGGCGTCAACAGTTGTTAAGCCTGTTACCTAATATTGAACTAACACTAGTGATTGGGCAGTATGCATTAGATTGGCATCTCGGCGATAAGCAGCGTCGTACGCTCACCGAGACCGTCAGTCACTGGCAAGACGATTGGCCTGAACGTTTACCAATGCCTCATCCTAGTCCGCGTAATAATCGCTGGCTCAAGAATAACCCGTGGTTTTCTAGAGATGTTCTGCCCCAGCTAAAAAAACAAGTGGCATCACTGATATAGCAAGCAAGGTTTTTACGCTGAACCCTAGGGTTCAGCGTGGAGAGGTCTTGTAGAAAAAGTGTTGTGTTACGTTTGAGTTACCAGCAATTAAGGTAAGACCGGTTAATCAAAAAGATTTTTTAACCCCGACAGTGTTTCATTACCCCTTGTTTGATTAAGTACCTCATCTTTCTCTTCGCCTTCCCAGACTAAATCTTCAAAGGGCAATTCGTCTAAAAAGCGGCTAGGAGCACAATCGATCATTTCTCCGTACTGTTTGCGCTTGCCGCAATAGGATAGCGCCAGTGTTTGTTTGGCGCGAGTAATGCCCACATAGCAAAGTCGGCGCTCTTCTTCGATGTTATCTTCTTCGATGCTGCTGCGATGCGGGAGGATTTCTTCTTCCATACCAATCACGTAAACATTGGGAAACTCCAGCCCTTTGGAGGCATGTAGTGTCATTAATTGCACGCTATCGTTGTTTTCGTCATCGTCTTCTTGTCGTTCTAATAAATCGCGCAGTATTAATTTTGCGACCGCAGCTTGTAGATCATCATCGTCATTGTCAT
>CALBVI010000125.1 GCA_937969395.1 uncultured Spongiibacteraceae bacterium
CTCGTTAAAAGGTTTTGATGCCAGTCAGTATATGGCGCCCAAAGATGCCCGCAAGATGGATCTGTTTATCCAGTACGGAATTGCCGCTGGCGTACAGGCGATTGAAGATTCTGGTATTGAAATTACCGAGCAAAATGCACATCGCATCGGTGCCGCTATTGGTTCTGGTATCGGCGGTCTGGGTTTTATTGAAACTAACTACAGCGCGCTTTCAGCTAAAGGCCCGCGCAAGATTTCTCCTTTCTTTGTACCGGGTGCAATTATCAATATGATTGCGGGTAACCTCTCCATCAAATACGGTATACAGGGGCCGAATATAGCGATTACAACGGCGTGCACCTCAGGAACTCACAATATCGGCTCAGCAGCGCGTATGATCGCTTATGGCGATGCTGATGTTATGGTTGCCGGCGGTGCTGAAATGTCTTCAACACCCTTAGGGCTTGGAGGCTTTGCTGCTGCTCGGGCGCTATCAACACGCAATGATGATCCGCAAGCGGCTAGTCGCCCTTGGGATAAGGATCGTGATGGTTTTGTACTCGCAGATGGTGCTGGCATGGTTGTGTTAGAAGAGTATGAGGCTGCGAAAGCACGTGGCGCCACTATCTACGCAGAAATGCTAGGTTTTGGTATGAGTGGTGATGCCTATCATATGACATCTCCGCCTGAAGATGGTCGTGGCGCTGCGGCATCAATGCGCAATGCCATTAATGATGCCGGTATTAATGTCGACCAGCTTAATTATATTAATGCTCACGGTACTTCTACACCGGCGGGTGATGTTGCAGAAGCTCGCGCGGTTGAATCAGTTATGGGTTCAGCTGTGTCCAGTGTGGCGGTTAGCTCGACCAAATCTATGATTGGACATTCCCTAGGTGCCGCTGGCGCTGTTGAGGCGGTATTTGCGATCCTGGCTATTCGCGATCAAGTCGCGCCTCCAACTATTAATTTGGATAACCCGGAAGAAAGTATAAAGCTGAACTTGGTTCCGCATACAGCTCAAGAAATGACGGTGAATTATTCTTTATCTAATTCCTTTGGTTTTGGTGGCACCAACGGCAGTTTGTTGTTTGGTAAAGTCAGTTAATAGCTAACGATTTCTGAGTTATATCAGTGGCCATAAATATTGCAGATAGTACAACCTTATCGCTAGTTAATGGCGTGGCAACGGACGCTATCGCTATTAATAATCGTGGTTTGGCATATGGCGATGGTGTCTTTGAAACTATTCAAGTTGTCGATACTGTTCCGCAGTTTTTTGAACGGCATTTACAGCGATTGCAATTGGGCTGTCAGCGGTTAAATATTTCTTTGAACGTGGCGGAGTTGAAACGTGACGTTAGCGGTTTATTGAATCAATGGAGTGCCGATACTAACGCTCAAGCTATATTGAAAATCATTATTACTCGCGGTTATTCCGGCCGTGGTTATCAATATGATTCTGATGTGCAAGCAGACCGCATGGTTACATTGAGTCCGCTGAGCATTGATCGGGAGCAATGGCCGCAAGGCATAACGCTTAGAGTTTGCCAAACACGCTTATCGGTTAATCCAACGACTGCAGGTATTAAGCATTTAAATCGTTTGGAAAATGTTCTCGCTCGTGCCGAATGGCAAAATGACCAAATCGCTGAAGGATTAATGCTGAATATCGATGGTGATCTTATTGAAGGTACGATGTCGAATGTATTTATCGTTGCTAATGATAAATTGCTAACCCCAAAACTGGATGGCTGTGGTGTGGCAGGCATTATTCGAAACATTATTATTGATACTGTAGTAAAACAGTTAAATTATTCAGTGACTGTTGATCGCCTGACGCTAGACGATGTTAAAGCAGCTGATGAAGTTTTTATTTGTAATAGTTTGATAGGGGTTTGTCCTGTTGTTGATATTGCTATTGAGTCTGATAGCTATCAAAAAGAAATTGGACCAATGACAAAAAAAATTCAGCAAGTATTATCTGGATTAATTGCGCATGCTTAAACGTATTTTATTAATCATAGTTTTTATAGCGTTAGTCGCGACTGTTGTTGCGGTTTATGCAACGAATAAATATTTAGATACGCCTTTATTGATTGAAGGTGAGGGTGTAGATATTAGCTTGGTACGTGGTGGTTCTCTGGGGACAGTGAGTTACAGCTTGGCTGAGCAGGGTGTACTTAGTTATCCAGTCTGGTTAAAAATTTATAGTCGATTAACCGGACGTGGCATTTCAATTAAAGCTGGTGATTACTTTTTAACACAGGGAACAACACCTCGTGTTTTGTTGGATAAGTTAGAATCAGGTGATGTTAAATATTATCAGCTAACCTTAGTTGAAGGTTGGAACTTACAGCAGGTGTTACAAGCTTTAAAAACTCAGCAATATTTAGTTGATCAGTTAGCAGAAGTGAATGCACCCCAATTATCTTCAATGTTAAATCTGGTTGCAGATGATAGTCATATATTGGCTGTAGAACTAAGCCAGACTTCGATGGAAGGATTGTTTTTTCCTGACACTTATCGCTATCACGGCGCAGCAACCAATGTGGATGTGTTAGAGCAAGCCTATCAACGTATGCAGCAAGTGTTAGAGGAAGAGTGGGCTAATCGCCAACCGGACTTGCCTTACGACAATGCTTATCAAGCATTGATAATGGCGTCTTTAGTTGAAAAGGAAACCGGGGCTGCCAGTGAGCGCCCTGAAATTGCAGGCGTTTTTGTTCGCCGTCTTAATAAGGGGATGCGATTGCAAACAGACCCTACGGTCATTTACGGATTGGGTACAGACTTTGATGGCAATTTACGCAGTCGTCATTTGAAAGATGCGAGCAATCTTTTTAATACTTATCGCCATCATGGTTTGCCACCGACGCCGATTGCATTGGCTGGTCGTGAAGCTATTCATGCTGCGTTACATCCCGCTGAGGGCGATACGCTTTACTTTGTTGCCAAAGGTGATGGCACACATTATTTTTCTCGCACCCTTGAGGAACATCAAAAAGCGGTGCGTAAATATCAAATTGAGCAGCGTCGAAAAGATTATTCTTCCTCGCCCTCTAATAATTAAAATGGTTAATTAATGACTGATATTAATCGAGGTATCTTTCTCACTATCGAAGGCGGTGAGGGTGTCGGTAAATCAACCAATATTCAATTTATTGCCGAGACGCTTGAGCATGCAGGTGTTGAATTTATTTTAACCCGTGAGCCTGGCGGCACACCCTTAGCTGAAGATATTCGTCAGCTATTGCTAACACCCCGCGAAGAAAGTGTTGCCGAAAATACCGAGCTGCTATTGATGTTTGCTGCTAGGGCTCAACATATTGCGCAAGTAATAGAGCCTGCATTAGCAGCGGGGAAATGGGTTGTTTGTGATCGCTTTACCGATGCTACCTTTGCTTACCAAGGTGGCGGTCGTGGTATTAGCATGCAAAAAATTGCTGATTTAGAGCAGTGGGTGCAAGGTGATTTGCGGCCAGATTTTACGCTGCTGTTAGATGCTGATATTAAGATTGGGATGGCAAGAGCAAACAAGCGAGGGGCGCTTGATCGGTTTGAGCAAGAACAGCAACAGTTTTTTGAAAATGTACGGGCTGCCTATCTTGCAATGGCGAAGCAGTTTTCCCAACGTTACCGCGTTATTGATGCGGCGCAATCG
>CALBVI010000126.1 GCA_937969395.1 uncultured Spongiibacteraceae bacterium
TATGTGCGTGGCCTTGAAGATAACTATATAAATGTCACGGTCGATGGTGCTCCTCAGGCTTCAACACTTTTCCACCATATTGGACGTGTAACCATTGATGCCGACCTATTAAAAGAGGTTGATGTGCAGGCGGGTGCTGGAGAAGCAACCAGTGGTGCTGGCAGTATCGGTGGTGCCATTCGCTTCAGAACTAAAAGTGTCGATGACTTATTAGCGGATGATGACTCTTTTGGTGGCAAGGTGAAGGCGAGTTATTTCAGTAATGATGGCGAGCAGTATAGTGTCAATTTATACGGTCGTCTGACTGATAATTGGGGCGTGTTAGCTTACTACAATGATATTGGTCGCGATAATTTTGACGATGGTGAAGGCGATGAAGTCTTAGGTACAGCGTCGGATCAAAATTTGGCTTTTTTTAAGCTCAGCGGCAATATTAGCGATAATCAATATTTGTCTGTGAGTTATGAGGGTCGTGAAGAAGAGGCGGACTTTAGCGCTAGACCTAATTGGCATGTTCAGGATGGGGATTTGCTGTACCCAAGCGAAGCCAAGCGCGACACGCTTGTGGCGAACTATACCCTGCAACAGAATGATCAGCTGAATCTTGAAGCAACGCTTTATGATACGGGGTCATCTTTTGAAGGTGGCCGCTTCGATTATTTTGCAGAAATCACCACGGTTGGTTTTGATCTTCGAAATACCGGCTACTTCGGTGATCATAACGTTACTTACGGCGTTGATTACCGAGACGATACGGTAGAGAGCGGCGATCCTCTTTACGCGCAAGAAGAAGGCGTGGTTTTTGGTGTTTATGCACAAGTTCACTCGCAAATGACTGATCAATTATTGTTGAGTTATGGTGCACGTTACGATGATTATGAGTTCGAACAACTGGTGATTGCTGGCGGGACGGGTGAACCAAGCACATTCGATGATTCAGATATTAGTTTCAATGCCGGTCTTTCTTATCAGTTGACTCAAGAGTGGAGCTTCGGTTTGGGCTATGCAGAAGCCTTCCGCGGTAAAGAAGTGGGTGATGGCTTTACGGTTGAATCACCAGAGGATGCCGGAGCACCGTTTGCCGATGATCTCGAATCAGAAACAGTTACCAATATAGAAGCTTCGGCTGAATACACTGGTGAAAGCCTCAGTGTTAAATTAGCGGTTTTTGATTCAGACATTGAAAATGCCATTTTTGATCAGCTATACGGTGGCCCGTTTTATGAGAATGTAGGCACTGTTGGCAGCAGTGGTTTTGAGCTTGAAGTTGCCTATCACTGGAACAACTTTGATTTGTACTCCGGTTACTCTAGTGTCGATTCCGAATTAGATCCGAAAGACGGTTTGTATACTCAAGACTTCGGCACGATTGATATAAGCGCCTATGAGTTTAGACATTTGGGTAATTCAAGGGGTGACACCTGGAGTCTTGGCTTGGATTACACGCCATCATCTAAGCTCAGTGCTGGTGTTAATATTTCTCATGTTGAAGGTTTAAAGATTGACACCTTGTATCAAGATTTTGATGCGGGCTGGGTGCCGTCGCTTTATGAGTTAGACAAGTCTTCTTATACAACGGTAGATGCTTTTGTCGAGTGGCAGGTGGCTGAAATGCTGACTTTAAATCTAGTGGCTATCAATCTGTTCGATCAGCAATATCGAGATCATTCTAGTGTCGGTGATTACTCAGATGTTTCTGGTTACGGACTAGTTGTTGGGCCGTGGGAAGCCGGTCGTGATATCAGGCTGTCGGCTAGTTATAGCTTCTAATAAAATGACTCCCCTCTGGCGGCCATAGCGATGCTTTGGCCGCTTTTTTATTTTACTCATAATGAAATTGACGAATCTCATGTTCGTTAAATCTTTCACTAGTTGTCATGCCTCGGAACGTATCAATACAAATATGAATATTAAACCCCGGCCCTTATTGGTCTTTTGGCATCGCTGGTTCGGATTGTTTTCTGCTATCTGGTTAGTGGCTATGGCGGCTACCGGCAGTATTCTGGTGTTTTATAGCGAGCTTGATCAAGCGCTGAATACGGATTTGTATTTTGTTACCCCGCAAGAAAAGCCTCTACCGGCTAAAGATTGGATTGAAGCAATAGAGTCTTCAAGGCCTGATAGTTTTGTAAGTACGCTGCATTTACCCGATAGCCCTGATATGGCTGCTCAAGTATATTTAAGCCCTCGACCGGAAATGGCGGAAACTGTCGCGAATCCTAGTCAGATTTTTGTCGACCCTTATACTGCTGCAGCTATTGGCGAGCGTCCACTGGGTGAGTTACGTTTTAATCGCCGACATATTATGAATATATTTTATGAGTTACATATGGATTTGTTGCTCGGTGAAACGATGTTCTACTTTCTCGGTTTTATCGCGTTATTATGGTTGATTGATCATATTGTTAGCCTGTTTATCTCGTTTACTACATTGGCAAAATGGAGGCAGAGTTTTCGTATTCGGTTTATGGCGGGAGGCTATAAGCGCGTGTTCGATCTTCACCGCGCAATAGGTTTGTGGCTGTTCCCTATAACACTGATGTTTGCAGTGAGTAGCTTGTATCTTACTTGGTATGAGCCTGTGGTTAAGGTAGTTAACGCGGTGTCACCACTAACGCCGCGCTATATTTTCACTTTGCCTAATCAAGATTCGTCACAGCTTGATAGGTCGATAAATTTGTCGTCTGCATTAGCAATAGCTCGTAAGGCCAGTGGCGATGCACGTCCCGATATTGCGAGACTGATAGCTCGCAAAAATGCTTATGAAATTCGGTTTTTTGATTCGCGTGATATCGACCCCTATGGCAGGCGCATGCTCGTTGTCGATGCTTCTAACGGTGACGTGCTCAGTGATCGCCACATTACTGAAGGTGGTGCAGGTAATACATTTCTGGCTTGGCAGTATCCGTTACATTCAGGTAAGGGTTTTGGGTGGGCTGGGCGCATTATCGTTTTTATATCCGGTGTCATGTTAATTCTCGTCATCGTAACCGGCGTGAAAATTTGGCTGCGCAAGAGGCGAGCTGTGAATAAAGCTAAGTTGCCAGCTAATACTGTAAATTTATAGTTAGTAGTCCTATTTTGATAACAGCTTATCTTGATGCGCAGGAAGACAAATCGGCCAGATATCTAGCGTGATAGATGCCATATCGAAAATTTTTCTCTATCTTTAGTGCTATAACAGGTAAAATGCCGCGCGTTCCAGTTTTGCTAACAAGGCACTTGGACGAATGCACACAAACTTGGGTGAAAAATAAGGTTTTTAAGGTATGGCTGATAGTAATTTATCCACTGAGATTAATAAGCGGAGAACCTTCGCTATTATTTCGCACCCCGATGCCGGTAAAACCACGATTACTGAAAAGCTTTTATTGTTGGGCCAGTTGATACAAATAGCAGGCACGGTGAAAAGTAAAAAGTCTGATCGCCATGCCACTTCAGATTGGATGAGCATGGAGCAAGAGCGGGGCATCTCGGTTACTTCATCGGTCATGCAGTTTCCCTATAAAGAGCGCATGGTCAACTTATTAGATACGCCGGGGCACGAGGACTTTTCTGAAGATACCTATCGTACCTTAACTGCTGTCGATTCCGCGTTAATGATTGTTGATGGAGCCAAAGGTGTTGAGGCGCGTACCATTAAATTGATGGATGTATGTCGCCTGCGTGATACGCCTATTCTGAGTTTTGTGAATAAAATGGATCGTGATATTCGCGACCCCATAGACTTATTAGATGAAATAGAAGAGGTTTTAAAAATCCCTTGTGCGCCGATCAATTGGCCTATCGGCATGGGGAAAGAATTTAAAGGCGTATACAGCCTTTACACCGATACCATTCATGTTTTTAAAGGCAGTACTAATACCTTAACCGATGATGTTCGTATTGATGGTTTGGCCAGTGACGATGCTAAAGCGTTGTTAGGTGTTTACTACGACGATTATGTCGAAGAAGTTGAATTAGTTCGTGGTGCCTCTCACCAATTTGATTTGGAAGCCTATTTAGCGGGAGAATTAACGCCAGTATTTTTTGGTACTGCATTAGCCAACTTCGGTGTGCGTGAAATGCTTGATGGTTTTGTCGAGTGGGCGCCAGCACCTTTAGCGCGTGAAACTCACAGTCGTGAAGTCTCTGCCACTGAAGAAAAATTCAGCGGCTTTATTTTTAAAATACAGGCCAACATGGATCCTAAACATCGTGATCGTATTGCCTTTATGCGGATATGTTCAGGTACTTATACCAAGGGCATGAAGATGAAACATGTCCGTCTTGGCAAAGATGTTAAAGTCGCAGATGCAGTAACCTTTAAAGCGGGTGAGCGTGAAGCCGTAGAGGAAGCCTGCTCCGGCGATATTATTGGCTTGCATAATCATGGCACGATTCAAATCGGCGATACTTTTACCGAAGGGGAGGCGTTAAAATATACTGGCATTCCTCACTTCGCGCCGGAAATGTTTCGGCTTATTCGTTTAAAAGATCCATTAAAATTAAAAGCGTTGAAAAAAGGTTTGCAGCAATTATCTGAAGAGGGTTCAACTCAGGTATTTATGCCGCAAGCTAATTCTAATTTAATTGTAGGCGCAGTCGGGCAATTACAATATGAAGTTGTTGCCTACCGCTTAAAAGATGAATACAAAGTGGAAGCGATGTATGAGCCTGTGAATGTTCATACGGCGCGTTGGGTTGAGAGCGATGACGACAAAAAATTCGAAGAGTTTAAGAAAAAAGCCGCCGATAACTTAGCCATAGATGGCGGCGGACATTTAACTTATCTAGCGCCAACAAGGGTTAATTTGCAGTTAATTCAAGAGCGCTGGCCGGAGATTCAGTTCCGTGCAACACGAGAACATTAATACTGAGGCGGTATTTACCCAGCCTTATCGGTTGGGTTTACCGATGTGGTCAAATCGACAGTGGATTGGCAGCCTTTTCCCCAAAGGCAGCAATAGCTCAAATTTCTTGCAGCATTACTCGCAAGTATTTAGCAGCGTAGAAGGCAATACGACTTTTTATGCCTTACCCGATAAAAACACAGTTGCCAGTTGGAAAGAGCAGGCAGACTCAAACTTTAAGTTTTGTTTTAAGCTACCACGTAAAGTTACTCATGAAAATTATCTGCGTTACTGTGGTGCTGAACTGAGTGAGTTTTTTACTCGGTTGGAACCTTTAGCGAATGTTTGCGGTAGCTTTATGATTCAGTTGCCCGAGAGTTTTGAGCCTAGAAGCATTAACGACTTAGCGCGTTTTATCGATGTCTTACCGAAAGGTTTCCAATTCTCTGTTGAAGTAAGGCATCTTGATTTTTTTAATCAAGGTGCTGAAGAAAAAGCATTGAATCAATTACTGTCTGAAAATAATATCGATCGAGTTTGTTTTGATAGTCGTGCCTTATTCAGTAAACCTGCCGTTACTGAGCAAGAGAAAGATGCTCATCGCAAAAAACCAAAGTTGCCAGTCCATGCAACCGCAACAGCTAAAAATCCAATCGTGCGGTTTATTGGTGGCTCGGATATGACCCGTAACAACCAATATTTATTGCCGTGGATAAAAAAGTTAGAGCAGTGGCGGCAGCAGGATATAACGCCAACAATATTTATTCATACCCCGGACAATGTTGCTGCACCAGAGCAAGCCTTTTCTTTTCATCAGCAGTTAGAGCATATTGCCGGTTGGCAGCCTTTAGCCAAGGCATTATCGGAAATTGAGGATGACTCTCAGCTGTCTATTTTCTAATTCAATTTTATTATTTAGTTATTCTATGCGTCTTGATAAATATATTGCCAGTGTTACCGATTACTCTCGTAGCGAAGTAAAAATATTACTTCGCAGTGGGCGAGTTACCGTTGATGATCAATTGCAGCGTGATGCTGGTTACAAAGTCAAAGAAGATACCGTTGTCTGCCTTAATGGCGAGCGCTTACGTAATGCTGGGCATCGCTATATTATGCTTAACAAACCTTTGGGCTATGTTAGTGCTACCAAAGATAAGGAGCACTTAACCGTTATTGAATTGTTGGATGAAGATAATAGTGATCAATTACATATTGCTGGGCGTTTAGATATCGATACTACCGGATTAGTACTGATTACTGATGACGGGCAATGGTCGCATCGCGTTACCTCACCGCAGAGAGATTGCAACAAAGTTTATTTGTTAGAAACAGTTGATCCGATAACTGAAGATATGATTGCGCGTATCGAGCTTGGCGTTGAACTCAATAATGAAAAAAATCCAACGCGTCCTGCCAAAATGGTGTTAGTTGATGAGCATACTGCACGCTTAACGATTAGTGAGGGTAAGTATCATCAGGTTAAGCGCATGCTGGCGGCGGTTGGCAATAAGGTCGATGTGTTACACCGTGAGCAGATTGGCGATATTGTGTTAGACGAAGAATTGCAACCTGGAGAGTATCGCCACCTAACGGAGCAGGAAGTCGCTTCACTATGAGTAGAGTTCGATGAATGATATCGCTTTTGATCAGTTGCGTGATGCTATTAATCAAGGGGTTAATAAACAGTCGCTATGGTTGGTTGATGAAAGTATTAATTCTGCACAAATAAGTACTGTTCAGCCTCGCGACAATTTATTAGCGATGAGTAACCGCTATGATGTTTTTCTACAGTTAAAAAATCAGGGCATTAATGCGTTGTTATCTGATTTCGACTTCTCAAGATTTGATCGGGAGCTTGATCAAAAACTTGATGCGGTTTATTTCCGTGTTTGCAAAGAAAAAGCAATTGTTCATCGCGTTATTAATCAAGCCTATAAAAAATTAACGATTGGTGGTGAGCTGTATTTATCAGGTTTTAAAAATGAAGGCATTAAAACCTATGTTGATAAAGCCGCAGGCTTAATGAATTCGCAAGCAGAAAAGAATAAAGGCGGAAAGACATCGTTATTAGCTGTTGTTGAGAAGGTGGCTTGCTCAGGTAAAAGATTGGATGGCAGCTTAGGTGACTTATTGGATGATAAAAACTACACCTATTTTGTTGATGTAGAATCTAATGGTTTAAATTTTATTAGTAAGCCTGGTGTTTTTGGCTGGAATAAAATTGATCGCGGCAGTGAATTCTTGATTGAAAACTTACCGGCGTTATTAACAGACTTTGTTAATAAACCGATCAGTGTTATTGATATAGGCTGTGGTTATGGTTATCTATCGGTAATGGCTAGCTCTGCGATAACTTCAGGCTCTCGATTTGTCGCCACCGATAATAATATTGCCGCGGTTGAATGCTGCAAGAATAACTTTTCTCGGTTTGATGTCAATGGTGAAGTGATTGTTGGTGATTGTGCTGAAAATATTAATGAAAAATTCGATCTTGTCATATGCAATCCTCCGTTTCATCAGGGCTTCGATGTTGAGGGCGATTTAACGTCGAAGTTTTTAACCTCGTCTAAGCGATTATTAAAAAAAGATGGCAGTGCCTTTTTTGTGGTCAATAGTTTTATTGGTATTGAGAAAAAGGCAACCGCTATTTTTGATGATGTGACTATGTTAGCGAACAATGGTAGTTTTAAATTAATGGTTCTTAAGTGAAATAAACTAGCCATTAATTTTTAATTGCTTCAATTCTGTAGCCTATACCGTAGATGGATGAAATGTAGCTCTCTTTACCATCGAAAGTATTGAATTTTTTTCGTAAATTATTTATATGGGTATTGATGGTAGGGCTGCTAACTATACGGTTGTCTTCATAGGCTAAGTCAGCTAATTGGCTGCGAGAAAATGTATGACCAATATGAGTGATTAAAGCTTTTAATAGTCGAAATTCTGTAGGCGTTAGAGTAACTTTTTCGCCCCGTAGTTTACAGCTGTGAGCTCCAATATCTACTTCAATGTCCCGATAAATAATAATGGTGTTAGTTAGAGTGTTGTCTGTTTTTATTTCTTCCTGCCGACGAAAAATCCTTTTTGCTCTAGCTACCATTTCATGAAGGCTGTAGGGTTTGCATATATAATCGTCAGCGCCCACATCAAGTCCTAAAAGGCGATCATTGTCTTCCACTTTTGAGCTCATTATGAGAATGGGTATAGTCGAAAATTGACGTAGCTGGTTGCATATTGTAATGCCGTCGCAATTAGGCAGCATTACATCTAAAAAAACCATATCGGTTTTTGTTTCTTTGATGAAAGGAATGACTTCTAACCCATTAGTGATAGTTGTGCAGCTGTACCCTGAGTCCTCTAAAAAAAGTGATAAGGCTTTAGCCAGTTTTATTTCATCTTCAACAATTAGAATGTGATATGACATGTTTATACCGCATGTTATTTTTATAATATTATTTGGTTTAAATGGTTTTCATAATGGTAGTTTTAAGCAAATACTAATTCCCCCCAGATTTGAATGAGATGCAAATAGTTCGCCTTTATGAGCTAGAGCTATAGACTGGCTTATAGCTAAACCTAAGCCAGCACCGCCGTAGTCACGATTTCTTGATGTCTCTTCGCGATAAAGGCGATAAAATATTTTCTCTAGAGAGTCGTTTGTTAATCCTGGTGCGCTGTCATCAATAGTGATCTCGCAATAATTTTGGCTGTTATTACTTTTTGTAAAATTTATTTTTAGATTTATCTTTCCCGGTGAGTCTGTATATTTACAGCTGTTACAAAGCACGTTCATCAAGAGTTGCGAAAAGCGCCGGCAATCAATATTGGCAACTAATAGCTCATGATTGCTGTTTGGTAGCTCTAAATTTATTGTTAATCCTGATTTTCTTGCTGTTGGTCCTATGTTTTTAATGATTTTTTTAATAATAGGGATTAATGGCTGGCGTTTAAATTCATATTTTAAATCATCTGAATCTGAAAGAGATAATAGAAATAATTGATCAATTAAATGGCTCAAACGATCTGTTTCTTCGAATAGTGATGCTATTTGCTCTTGGCCTATAGGTTGTAAGCCTGCTTTTAACACATCAAGTTCTGATTTTAGTATGGCGATTGGTGTTCGTAGTTCGTGCGATGTATTAGAAATAAACCGTTGTTGGTTGGTTTTTTTATTTTTTAGCACTGTTGCAAGTTGATTGAATTTTTCTGTGGCTTCGCCGATTTCGTTGTTGATTATTGGTGTTATTTTTGTTGTGTAGTCTCCTTGCATTAATAAATCGGCTCCTTTATTTAAACGGTGGATCGGCTTTACAAACCACTTGGCTATACCGAAAGCGGTAGTAATACTTATTAAAATTAAAATTATTGCAGTTGAAATTGTATTGTGTACTAAATGTTTAGAAAAATGAGGATTTATTTTTTCGCTAAAGTTGTTGGCTGCTGGTGACAACAGATAACCTATGATTTGTGAGTTTTTGTAAATAGGAAAAGGTTTGGCTAGCTTGGCGTTGAATGTTTCAAAATTTCCAGCGATATAGTTGTTGTTTTCATCTGAAAGTGAGAGGCCCTTATTGTTGGAGTTATTTTTTCTTGCTATCTGTTTTTTTTGTGGTTGTGAGATGTGGTTTCCGTTTGATAATTCTTTCCAAAGTAAAGTGTCTTCATTTAACGAACTCCAGCTGTTGGCTACTTCGTAATAATTAACAAAATTTAGCGCTAATTTTCCCATTCGTTTACTGCGGCGCTGGTCAATATAGTTTTCAAGGCCTTGGTTAAAGCTATATTGCGTTATTGTAGCTTGGCTAATTAAAGTGGTTAGGCATAAAAGGCTAATGATAGCGGTAAGTTGTAGAGATATTTTTTTTATCATTGTGGCTGTTTTAGTTATTGGTGTTTAAGATTAAAAAATATTTCAAGTTAAGTCAATAAAGTGTGGGTTCTATTTTCATGCTTGTACATAGTTACATAGCTATTATCAGTAATTTTCTTAGGGTTGTTTGTTTTTATAGCATTGTCCTCAGTTTTTGTATATTAGACTTTTGTCGTGTGTTCAAATATGGATAAAACATTTATCAAATCTTTATTTTTTCTGCACGTTTCAGATAAAAAAAACTCTATAGTTAATTGTGTGAAACATGTTGTTAGCTGTTTCTGAAAATATTATTAACTCAATAAGGAATGAAATTAATGAAAAAATTGTTATTAAATACTACACTGTGCACGGCAATTGCTATGGGCGCATTTTCTTCATCGCATGTTTATGCGGATGATAATCAAGCAGCACTGGAAGCTCGTTTTTTAGCGCTTTACGCAGCCCTAATGGCGAAACAGTCTTCTTCTGTAGAGCCGTTTAAAACAGATAATCAAAACGCAGGTAAGGGTTAGTCGTTAATTAAAGTGCCATGTTGCGGCAGATTAAAATTTTCTGCCGCGATTCAGTCCATTGATAACATGGATGTCATGTAGGGCTCATCAAATAATAATCTGACTTGCCAGCTGTAACTACAGGGCTTAATTGAGCTTCTCGATGAAATTTTTTTATTGGCTTTTAGCGTTAGCCTTAGTGGCTATAACAGGGTTGTTCACATATACCGATACCTCTTCAAATAAAGATCAAGATTGGCTCACTACCACAGTAAGTATTGACGATATAGAATTGAGCGTCCTTGCTAATGGACGATTGAACCCGAGACAGCTGATTAATGTTGGTGCTGAGGTTTCAGGGCAATTAAAAACGCTTCATGTAAGGCTTGGTGAGCCGGTTAACAGCGGCCAGCTCATTGCCGAAATTGATGCGCGTCAACAACAAAGCGATGCCTTAAATGGCAAGTTAGCTATTGCGCATTTAAAGGCACAGCGCAATGCGGCTACTGCTGAGCATCTTGAGGCAAGGCTTCGATTTGATCGGCTTTCGGCACTTAGCGACTCTCAGGTAATTGCCCAGACAGAACTGGATATTGCCAGAGCTTCTCTTGATGTTGCGCAGTCCCAAATTGATGCCTTGGATATAACCATCCAGCAGCGAACTACCCAGTTAGAGATCGCAAACGTTAAGCTCGCACTTACACAAATTATTGCACCGATGGATGGCGTGGTGGTTGGCGTTGCGACGAAGCAGGGTCAAACGGTTAATGCCGCTCAGACAGCACCGACGATAGTAACGTTGGCGCAATTAGATATTATGACGGTGCAGGCTAAAATTTCTGAAGTGGATATATTAAAGGTGCATTCTGGGCAGGATGTTTATTTCACTACGCTAGCATCTCCTGACCGTCGCTATTACGGTAAAATCAACCAAATTGAACCTGCGCCTGAGTCAATAGGAAGCAATAGAGCTTCTAGTAACGCCATTTATTATAATGCGCTTTTCGATATTGAGAATACGGATGGCTCACTCTACCCTTCGATGACGGCTAAAGTGCATATAATCGTAGAGAGTGCTCAGCAGGTTACTACAGTAGCTGTTAGTGCTTTAGGTAAAAAACAGCTTGATGGCAGTTACGCTATCACTGTTATTGATGATAATAATCAGAAGGTTGAGAGCAGCGTTACCATCGGCATCAATAACAACGTTAGAGCTCAAGTGTTGAGTGGTCTTGGCGAAGGTGATCGCGTTATTATTGCCTCCGATTCAGGTTCTAGTTCATCATCGGTAGTTGAGTAGTCTTATTCTCGTGGCAAATCCTATTATTAGTCTGCAAGATATTGGTCGCGATTTTCACTATGAAGAGGCGCTCTTTAGTGCGCTGGATAAAGTCAGTCTCGATATATTTTCTGGCGAGATGATCGCCATTGTTGGCGCGTCGGGTTCTGGAAAATCTACACTAATGAATATCTTGGGTTGCTTGGATGTGCCGACCCGGGGTAGCTATCGGATAAACGGCCAAGAAACTTCTAATCTAGCACCTGATGAGTTAGCAAAATTGCGCCGGGAGCAATTTGGTTTTATTTTTCAGCGATACCACTTACTTTCTCATCTCAGTGTTATAGAAAACACGCTAATACCTGCCATTTATAAAGGTACGGCGCCAGGCAGGCGTTATCAGCAGGCTGTCGATATATTCAAGCGCTTAGGTATTGATAGTAAGGCGGATGCTTTACCTTCACAGTTATCTGGTGGTCAGCAACAGCGAGCTTCTATTGCCAGAGCACTTATTAATGGCGGTAAAATAATTCTTGCCGATGAGCCAACGGGTGCATTAGATAGTTCTACCAGTCGCCAGGTAATGGCAATTCTCAGAGAGCTAAATGATCAAGGGCATACTGTGGTCATCGTGACTCATGATATGGCGATTGCTGAAACAACCGATCGAATTATTCAAATTAACGACGGTAGTGTTGTTGCTGATACATCTCTGGCACCGTGTAAGCTGGGTCAACATTACTCACAAGAAAAAAATCCGCCTTTAGGGTTGGTGCAATCAGGGCGTGGGCTATTCGAACGTTTTTTTAATGCATTTCAAATGGCTGCTCGTTCAATATTGTCGCACCGCCTACGTTCGGCTCTGACTATGCTCGGTATTATTATTGGCATTACCTCTGTCATAACTATTGTGGCTTTGAGTAATGGGGCGCAACAGCTTATTGGTTCAAAATTAGGTGATCTTGGTACCAATGTATTGCAGATATATCCTGGCAGCGGTTATGGTGACAAAGACGCTGGTGCAATTCATACGCTGACTATCGAAGATGTCAATATCCTCTCTAAAGAGGGTTATGTGGATAGCGTAACGCCTATGATCAGGGTTCCTCTTACGGTTCATTATGAGCACGTTATTGCTGATGCTACTTTGTTGGGGGTTGGCGCAAGCTACTTTCGGGTTAACGGTCTAGCTATTGAAAAAGGGGTTACTTTTAATTTGTCAGATGAGGAAGAAATGCGGCAGGTTGCTGTCATTGATCAGAATACGGTAGAGAAATTATTTGACGCTGAGAAAGATCCTCTTGGTGAAGTTATCTGGTTAAACTCTGTACCTGTGAGGGTGGTTGGCGTCTTGCAAAAGAACAAGAGTTTATTATCTAATCCAGGCTTAAATATCTATATTCCTTATTCTTCTACTATCTCAAGGGTTATTGGCAATACTTCTCACCTAACGAATGTAACGGTCAGGGTTGCTGATCAACATTCTAGTGAGGTAGTGGCCAATGCTATCTCGCGCTTGCTTACGTCAAGGCACGGCAAAAAAGATTTTTTCATTGAAAATAATCAAGATTTTATTAAAACAATTACTGATACTGTTTTCATTATTACTGTGCTCATTTCATGTATTGCATTAATTTCTTTAGTGGTGGGTGGTATTGGTGTAATGAATATTATGTTGGTGTCTATCACCGAGAGGACCAGTGAGATCGGTATACGCATGGCGGTAGGTGCAAGGCAGGGTGATATCCTTTGGCAGTTTCTTATCGAGTCGGTGTTAGTTTGTTTAATGGGAGGCTTTTTGGGTGTTGGTTTGGCTTTTATAATTGCTTTTTTTGTCGGTTTGATGAGTTTTGATATTCAGATGATTATTTCTTGGGAGCCTATTTTGGTTGCTAGTATCTCCTGTATTACGATAGGTATATTTTTTGGTTTCTTACCTGCAAGGAATGCAGCAAAGCTTAATCCAGTGGCGGCGCTTGCTAGGGATTAAGTCAGGCTGTTAGAGGATTCGCAGATAATGATTTTTGATATAACCCGTACCCAAGTAAAGGTACGAGTTATAGTTTTGTTGCTGTAATTTGGGCGCTAACAATTATTTGACTGTGAAGTTGATAGAAGTTGTTAGTTTTTAATCAATTTTGTTTTTACGCAAGCTAACCAAAAGCACAAAATAACCGAGAATACCTGAGGCGAGTGAGCCGATAATAATACCTAGTCGCTCGTCAAATAATAAATCAACACCTGTCTCTTCAAAGGCTAACGAGCCGACAAATAAACTCATGGTAAAACCGATACCACAGAGTGCTGCAGTGCCGTATAAGCCTAGCCAGTTCATCCCCTTGGGGAGTTTGCAAAAACCGAGCAATACGAATAAGCCGCAAATACCAAAAATGCCTATTTGTTTGCCAAAGAATAACCCGAAAGCAATGCCGATAGGTACGTCGTGTGAAATTTGTTCTAGCCCTACACCGGTAAAGTTGATGCCCGCATTGGCAAAGGCAAATACCGGTAAAACAAAGAAGGCGACGACTGAATGCAAATCATGCTCCATGCTTTTAAGTGGGGAAATACTGGGGTCAGTTTTTGAGCGGATAGGGATAAACATGGCGAGTACTACGCCTGCCAATGTTGCATGCACGCCAGATTTTAGCGTGGCAATCCACATAATAATACCAATTAAAATATAAGGGCTTTTTGACAGCACATTCTTTTTGTTCATGTAAAAAAGAACCGGTAAGCAAATGGCGACAACGACGAGTGCTGTAACTGAAATTTTGGAGGTATAGAAAAACGCGATA
>CALBVI010000127.1 GCA_937969395.1 uncultured Spongiibacteraceae bacterium
ATACAAATTAATACGGTGTTATTTAGTCTAATTCAGATACGGTTGAAAAGCACTGCTATATTTAGCCTCAAACCCCTGCTCGGTTTTAATCAATAAATAAACCGCAAGCCCTGTATCTTCGGCTAACGATAAGCCTTTTTCAGGCCCCATAACATTAATAGCTGTAGCCACCGCATCTGCGTAAGCGGTAGAGTCTGCAAGCACTGTTACCGATGCCAGCTTATGGGTAATGGGTCTACCTGTTACTGGGTCGATAGTATGGGAGTAACGCTCACCATCGACCTCAAAGTAATTTCGGTAGTCCCCCGATGTTGCCAAGCCAACATTCGATAAATTCAGTGCTTTATGAACCGCACCTATTTGATTTTCCGGTTGCTCTATCGCAATACGCCAAGGCGTGCCCCGCGGGCTATTACCCTGCAAGCGGATCTCACCACCAATCTCTACCATGAAATCCTGAGCACCTGATTTCAATAACAGCTCAGCGAGGCGATCTACCGCATAGCCTTTTGCAATCGCTGAAAGGTCAATATTAACGGCTTTATTTTTAGTCACTTCGTCACTGAATAAGTTTAGCTCAACGCTGCTAAAACCTATTCGAGCAAGCTGGCGCTCAATAGCTTGCACTGAAGGAACCTTATCCTCCCCACCCTCACTGCCACCACCAAAGCCCCAAAGATCCACAAGAGAGCCAACAGTGATATCGAAAGCACCATTACTTAACCAAGCAATCTCTAAACTCAAAACTAACACATCAAACAACTGACGACTGACAGGAAAAGGCGTACCAACCAATGCCTGATTAAGCTGTGAAAGTTCAGAGTCATCAATATAAGTAGAAAACGTTTGGTTAAGCTGCTTCAGCTCGGCATCAACGAGCATCCGAAGCTTATCTTCATCAACTTGAATTTTATCGGGTACGACCAGCGTGATGTTATAACTAGTCCCCATGGTCGAGCCTGACAACTGAACATTATCAGCCTGCTGGTCACCACAGCCTGTTAAAGCAACTAGAAATGTAAAAGAGGCAATAAACAAAAAGAGCAGTTTAACTGCTCTTTTTGTAAAACAAACATTAGCAAAAACCATGTTAATTAAAACTCATCTAACATGATATTTTCGCTTTCAACACCTAAGCCATGCAGCATATGAATGACCGACGAGTTCATCATCGGCGGACCACACATATAGAACTCACAATCTTCTGGCGCTTCATGATCACGTAAATAATTGTCATGAACAACATTGTGAATAAAGCCAGTCATACCAGTCCAATTATCTTCGGGCTGAGCATCACTCAATGCAAGATGCCAAGTAAAGTTCGGAAACTCTTCAGCCAATGCGTCATATTCTTCTGCATAAAACACTTCTCTCAAAGAGCGCGCGCCATACCAGAAAGAAATTTTGCGATCTGAACTTAAGCGTTTCAACTGATCAAAGATATGCGAACGCATAGGGGCCATACCAGCACCACCACCAATAAACACCATCTCTGAATCAGTCTCTTTAGCAAAGAACTCACCAAACGGACCAAACACATTAACCTTGTCACCGGGCTTCAAACTAAATACCCATGACGACATCTTACCCGCAGGTAAGCTTAGGTTATTCGGTGGCGGCGTCGCGCAGCGAATATTAAACTTAACGATACCTTTTTCACCAGGATAGTTAGCCATTGAATAAGCGCGAATAAGTGGCTCTTCGACTTTAGATTCAACATCCAAAAAGCCAAAACGTTCCCAGTCACCTTTGTATTCATCACCCAAGTCAAAGTCACTGTATTTAACATTATGTGCAGGCGCTTCTAATTGAACATAACCACCAGCTCGAAAATCAACTTCCTCACCTTCAGGAAGCTTTAAGGTAAGTTCCTTGATAAAGGTCGCAACATTGGGATTACTTTCAACCGTACATTCCCACTGCTTAATGCCGAAAACTTCTTCAGGCACTTCAATTTTCATATCCTGTTTAACAGGCGCCTGACAAGATAAGCGCCAGCCTTCTTTTTCTTCACGAGGACCGAAATGAGCCTCTTCAGTTGGTAGCATAGAGCCACCGCCGTCACTAATAATGCACTTACACTGAGCACAGCTACCGCCGCCGCCACAAGCAGAGGCTAGGAAAATATCGTTAGCAGCTAATGTCTGCAACAGCTTATCGCCAGCAGGTACTGAAATTGTTTTTTCACCATTAATTTCAATATTGACGTTCCCCGAACTCACCATGCGAGAACGAGCCAATAAAATCACCGCAACTAACGAGATAACGATGACGGTGAACATGCCTACACCAAGGACAATTACTTCATTCATTCTATGCGCCCCTTATAGGTCTATGCCGCCGAAAGACATAAAGCCTAACGACATTAAACCAACTGTGATAAATGTAATACCTAAGCCTTGCAGCCCATGTGGTACATCACTGTATTTCATTTTTTCGCGAATACCTGCTAACAACACAATTGCTAACGCCCAACCAACACCGGAGCCAACACCGAAAACAACAGATTCACCAAAATCATAATCACGCTCAACCATAAACAAAGAAGCACCCATAATTGCGCAATTCACGGTAATTAATGGCAAGAACACACC
>CALBVI010000128.1 GCA_937969395.1 uncultured Spongiibacteraceae bacterium
ATAGCTAATCGCAATTCAACTTCCAGCTTAGCTAAACGATCAGCCTCAACAGCCATCGATGGCTCAAAGACCATATAAGCATTACGGCCGCCCTGCTTTGCCTTATACATCGCCGTGTCAGCAAAACGCAATAACGTATCAGTACCCTCGTTATTATAAGGGTACATCATGACACCAATGCTGGCGCTGACATTAAACTCATTATTACCCAGTGTGACCGGCTGGCTTAATTTTACCAATAACCGACCCGCCAACTCTGCAGCTTGCGCCCTTGCAGCATCAAAATCAGCCGACAAATCAGGCAGACTTAAAGTAAACTCATCACCACCCAATCTAGCCAATGTGTCTGTCTGCCTAATCTGGTCACCCATACTCTGCGACAAAATCACTAATAGCTGATCACCGACTGTATGCCCCAAGGTGTCATTAACACGCTTAAACTCATCGAGATCGATATAAAGCAAAGCACCATAATTACCCTCACGCTCACAACGGGAAATATCCATCGCAACACGATCATAGAGAAGATTTCGGTTAGGCAGCCCAGTTAAAGTATCAAAATAAGCAAGATTCTCGACACGCCTCTCTGCATTAACACGACCCGTAATGTCATTAGCAACAACCAAAACACAGATTTCATTATTAAAGCTAAAGGAAATAAAGCTAGCCTGCATCGTACGCTGCAAACCATCACAATCAGTCATAGACTGATCGCGCTCAAACAAAGCATCCTTGCGAGACTCAGTTTGTTTAAATAGCAATAATAAATTATTCGCTTCATCCTCACTTTGTTTCTTATGCTGCTTATACCAACACTGACCTATAAGCTGCTCAATAGTGCAGTTATAAAAATTCGCTGCCGTTTTATTGAGGAAGACTAAATCACCAGCCTGATTAACGGCGTAAATTAAATTAGGACTTGAATCCAAAATTAAATTTAATTGCTTACCCCGCTCATGCAACTTTAATCGCTGCCCCTCCAGTGTGTGCAACACACCATTAATCGCAGTAACAATTAAGCCCAATTCATCATCACGGTGTTTAGGCAAAGACTCTAGCCTACGACCATCAGGTTTATCAGGATTAACCGCTGAAACTTGGCGAGCAATACCAACCAATGGCTTAGTCAGCAACAGATAATAAAGCCCCAATAACACGACAGCCAAACCCGCATTGCGAATAAAACCAGAAATAAAAATAGTTAAAGCACGATCGTAAAAAGAGGCCAACGCGTTATCAATATTGATAACCAATAAAAAACTTCCCTCTACCACACCATCGGTATGAGACAACTCTTGAATATATTCTTTAGAGGTATTAGAAACTAATTCGGTAATCCACAAAGTTGATGATGCAGCAGGTTCAAGACGATACTGCGCCATTATGTGATCGCTATCATCATAAATAATAGCCTTGCTTATAAAACTATAATGCTCAAGCCCCTTAACAACCTCATCAGCAATTTGATCATCTAATAAGTGCACAGCATGCTGTGCACTATTACCAGTGACCCTGAATATGTCCTCTACACGATCATCAATGATTGTTTTTTGTTCAGAAAAATCAAATGAGACTTGGACGATCGCTGAAAGCACACCAAAAATAACGGCTATTAGTAAACTCGTACGCAAAAGCTTATAAGCTAAACTTTTAAAAAATAGCGGCTTCCCTGAAAACTTCGCTTGATCCGTCATAAATTATAATTTTCTTTAATTAATATCTGAATATCTGGGTAAAACTGAAACCAAAAGATAAAATAAGCTTCAATTCTGTGATGTTAAACGAAAAGCACCAAAAAAAAAGCAAACTAACTCGCAAGTATGGGCGACTAGTCTAAACTTAGGTTTTGATGACATAAGTGTCAAGTACATATAGAATTTGATTAGCTTTGTTCACAGCCTCAAAGAATAAAGACGCGTAAAATATAGGGACTTACATATATTCAGGGACTTTTATACATGATAAAACCGAAAAGGTCCTAACTAAAATACCATGAACAATATTTTTTCTTCCCTACGTATTATCACTTATGCCGCCACTCGGCTCATCATCATATTAATCGCACTTAACTCGAATTCATGGTCACAAGAAGACAGTAACCCCCTAACAATTTACGCTATCGAATTAGATCATCGCTTAAGCGAAAATGGCGACACTCAATATAATACGCTGCTCAGTATGTTTACAGCATCCAGTAAAGAAAAAATCAATATCGTCATAAGACCTATGAGCCGCTCTCAAATAAGCTTTAAAAAAGATAAAGATAGTTGTATCTTTCCTGCAACAGTTAACGCAATGATAGCCAATGACCCATCCATAAAAAGTGAAGACCTAATTTCATCAAACCCGATCGATACTGTAAGCTTGCGAATATTAACTAAAACTAATACACCTACGATCACCTCATTACAAGAGCTCAATAATAAAAGAATAGCTGTTGTCAACGGCCTCCTTCCAGACGCCTTATTTTCAGGTATAAACGTAAATATGGAATATACAGCGAACGAGGAAACTAGGTTAAAAATGTTAAACGCGAATCGAATTAATGCCGTATTAGGTTTTGTGCCAGACATATTGATAGCCGCAGAAAATCTGGGAATAGATGTACCAAGTTACAGCGAAACCTTATCTCTAATCCCAGTTGAAGGCGTTGGGCTTGTTTGTCACAACTCCACCAATGCAACACGTTTTATAACCAACACTAACAAGACAATAGACAGCTTAAAAAATACAGGAAAAATGAGAGAAATTCTCGGACCTCACGCTGACATAGTCCCAATCAAACAATAACCTCTCTCTTAGCACTCCCCGAATACGCAATATCTTCTACCCGAAGTGGTGCAAAGGAACCCTTTTCTCGATCAGAGTAATCAACACTACACGCAGCAACCCCACTTGACAAAACAACCGAAAAAACCCTATAACTCTCTTTTGGTGTAAAACACTGATCTGACAAAAAAGCCGAAACATATCCATTCAAGTTCATTGACTCCGAAAAGTCTCTATCTAAAATCGACTCTATTTTAAAAGCAGTATCAAGATAGCGCCCTCGAGTGAACCCTAATTTTTTTGAAAGCCTTTCCAAAACACTTATTCGTTCATCACCGTTCGCTACCGGACGCGCATATCCCATTAAGTGCGGTTTCCCACCTTTATTTTTTATTTCATTGGCAACAAAATCTTCAATATCGGCATCAAATTCACCAGCCTTTAGAATAAATTTCATTCCTTGAATTATAGGCCTAATTCCATATGATATTGAATCCGCTGCCATTACCCCTGAACATGTGGATGCGACAGTAGAAGCTCCAGAAGCCCCTCCTAGCGCTCCAATTCTATTACACCATATCCTTGGATCTGGCCAACTCAAGCAAATATGAACTGCCTCAAACCATTCAGCTAACTCTTTACTAACTAGCTTTCCTGTTGCGTTCAAAATAACAACTTGCATATAGCTTAACTTGCCAACAACCTCTTCCATTAAATCTAAGCCATGGCACTCAACTTTTTTACCTACTCGCCAACCACCTTTTTTACTTTTAATTTTTCCGCGCTGATCATCCCAATAACTGTAATTCATGCAACACCTTCCAAATCTAATTCATCCTTCTGTAAACTGTGATCAAAACCAGCATCATAGTTAATCTCGTAATTTTCATCCGATTCAAACAACATACTCGTCAGCGGTTTATTAGCATACTCAACACCGTGAGCCAACAGCCCAGGCGCGGCCATCAACTGCATTAACCCGTTACCCTGACGTGGCTGAAAACCCAGCTCAGCTAATACCGCAGCACATAAACCTGTTTTTGAAATACCTTGTCCTTTCGTATTGAACAAAGTATTTAGCTCATCAACCCATTTCAATAATTTACTATTATTCGCAACCGTCAAAATATTTTTAAACAAGTCATAACTATACTGATCAACATCACCATACAATGTACCAAAACCTTTTATATTTTCTATCTCCCCGCGATCAATAGCCGCAATGATTTCTTGAGGTGTCTTTCTGCACAAACGCCGAAAACTACGCATAGCCTCTTCGACATCAGCAGCGCCATCAAAATCACCACCATAAATAGATAAAGCAATAGGCAAAACGTTTACCGCTATTGTTTTACCAACTCCGGCAGTAATACTGGCCTGCGTAGCTGGATGACGCATACCTGGATTAATTAAGGCGACACATAAACGTCTAAAAATTTCTCTCTCATTTTCATTTGGCAGTTCTCCACGAAACAATAAAAAAACGACATCAGAAACTTCGCAATTATCTATCAACTCAGTTTGGTCATAACCATGATAACGAACCTGTTTAACCAAATAAGGATTGTGATCACTTGCAATTTCTTCAGTGATTTTTGTTCCCAAAACCGTAGCGAACTTTTCATTCCTGCTTCTCACATTTTTTGAAACGGAAGACATACTTTACACCCCTCTAATAATTATCATTTTAAAATTAACTACCTGGCGTAACAGAAGTATTTTTT
Organism: uncultured Spongiibacteraceae bacterium; assembly: GCA_937969395.1. Classification (GTDB taxonomy): domain Bacteria; phylum Pseudomonadota; class Gammaproteobacteria; order Pseudomonadales; family Dasaniaceae; genus Oceanicoccus. Next base: position 4,494 of record CALBVI010000128.1, read on the forward strand.
GCCAAGCCCTTAATACGGCAGCCCAGAGGTGGCTCTTCATTCGCGTCAATTCTTAAATCAATGAGCGTTGGCCCACGCCGCTCAAATAACTTTCTAAAATTTAGTTCACCTAACTCTTTTGATGAACTAATTACTTCAGAAGCAATACCCATCGATCTTGCCATTGCAGCGAAATCAATTTCATTTAA
>CALBVI010000129.1 GCA_937969395.1 uncultured Spongiibacteraceae bacterium
TATTTATGTATTTTTACGCCAAGGTAGAAAGGCTGAGTAACACAGTGTTTGGCAGACTAAATTCACTCATCAGTACTGAGCACTGACAGATATACACATACCCAAGCTAAAAACCTAAAGCGCATCGAGTATATGAATAAAAAGAAGCTGGAAATGATCTAGAGATGTCTCTAAAAGCTAAATAGACAAAAGGCAAAGTCCCTATTTGCTATTATTCGCGGCATAAATGAGGAATAACATTTACTCATTGAAGCGACAGTAAAGATGGCCTATATTCCCTCAAGTGAGTTTAATAATAACAACCACAACCCTGCAGATCAGATGACCTCAAGTGAATACCTAATAAGAAATTATTGGCCACCCTGCCTATTAGCGCTCGCGATATTATTAGCGACGATCTATTGCAGTGCTCAGCTTGGTATCAACACGTCCGAGCTGCCAATACAAAATTACAGCAACCATCTTTGCATTACTGAAAATAACAGCTCAGAAAAGACACTGCGTATATTGGATGTATTTCGTAACGACACGCATTTATTAGCCGATTCACTGTGCCAAGATCCAACCATCGCTAAGCACTATGGCAAGGTTGAAGTTGTCTGGCTAAGCAGAAGTGGGATTGACCTTCGCAGTATCGTCAATCAACGCTACCAACTACTATTTATAAAACCTGAATACATGCAACGAATAAAACCGACCGAATCCATTGGTTACAGCGCAATCTCCACCACCCCACCCCGCCCCGGCAGACTAATCACATTGACCGAAAAACCGGAACTGACTAATGAGTATTTCACCGGTAAAACACTTGGCCTGCTCGACGAGCCTGACAGCATCTCAAGCTTTCAAATTCCAAAATATGCATTGAAGCATGCCAACATAGATCCTAGCCTCTATACCATTAAATATTTCAAGTACCACAGCCAACTTCACGCAGCACTCAACAACAAAAAGGTTGATATTATTGCCTCCTCGGGTCTTCTTAACCCACAGCATCATTCAATAGAACTGTTTTCTTCCCTGCCCCCTCCGGCTTGGTTTTTACAAGAGAAATTACTCAATACTGATATACACTGCAAGATCATCAATGGTTTAAAAATCAACCAAACAGCACGCAGCAAACGCAGCATGATCCATTATCAAGAGTGCCAGCAAAATGATTAATACTGCTCGCACACAGTGGATAACAGCACTTGCTATTAGCTTAATAAGCTGCCTGCTACTTTATTCTCTATCGCATTACTCACTGGAACAAAAACTTCAGCAACGCATTAGTCAACATCTTCAAAATACACTGTCGCCTATACTATTTAGCAATGACAACGGCAGAATCAATGATTCAATAGCCCTCAAACAAATCAGCAACCAGATTAATATCAGCTTAGAAAACTTTATTCAAAACTATTGGTTTTCTGCACAAAAAAATTGCCAAGTTCAGCTGCAAACACTAGATGGCATCGACATTGAATCTACAGAGCAACGCCTTAATACAATTAACTTTAATCTTCAGTACAACAAAATAGCTCGCGGTATCCAGCTCAATTATCAATGCCAAACCAATATCCCTGCTTACTTAACATTGGTGCTACTTGTTATCGTATTATTGGCCATATTGCGAAAGTTTAAACCTGCAACGCTTTCCGCTGAGGCACGACTGTGGCTAAAGTATCTCAGTAACCGTGGTTATACCTATAAGCAAGCACGAGTAGCAATACAGAATTATAATAATGAACAATTAGCTTTTAGCGCTGAACAATGGGTAGAATTCAAACAATACCATCAGCCGAAAAAAAATAACGCCGCCAACATTATTCAATTACTCAACAGCGACAGATATAAGCAGCTCAGTCCATTAAACAAACAGTGGTTTGCTTATGGTTTTCTTACCCAAGACATTGAACAAGCGTGGAAACTAGCTGATACAAAAGATGAAATAGTTGTCGATCTAACATCAAACAACTTAAGCATTCGTGGCGTTACCATTGCTATAAGAAAAACGCCGTTATTTTATTATGCCTGGTATTTACAACAGCGAACATTAAATGATGGTTGGATACTAAACCCTCGCAGTGATAAATCAGATTTTGAACAGGGGAAAATAATTAGCGAACTTATGTCACAATTTAATGGCAATGAAAAAGCTATTCGTGACTTAGAAAACAATGGACTTAAAGCTAAAACGCTCAATCAAAATCGCAGCAAAATAAAAATGGAGCTTATCGACAACCTAGGGGAAAATTTAGCGCAGGCGTACTTATTCGAATCAAAGAAGGACGCCAAGAGTGACCGCGTTCACTATAGAGCCAGCATCAGCCCTGAATGTATTTCAGTTAATATTGGGATCTAATTTAAAATAACAGCGAGTTTCTATCAACCAGCTGGCTATCAATCCATGTTCTAGCCAGTAACTTCTAACCAGTAGCTTTCTAGCTATTAGTTATTTAACCAATAACTTTCAAAGGCCTTTGCGCAATCCGCCATAGCCGCCAATTCAAACAGCAACAAGTTAATAACAAACCAACTAATAGGCCTAACCAAAAACCGCTTGCCGCCATTGACGGCATCAACCAGTCAGTCCGCGACAAAATATAACCCAGCGGCAAACAGACACCCCAATAAGATAATAAAATGAACAGCATCGGCCAACGCGTATCGTGATAGGCACGCAAACAAGCATTAGCCGCTATTTGTAAATGATCAGGTAATTGATAAATCGCCATTAACAAGAATAAACCTACCGCCACATCATGCACTGTCATGTCTTGGGTAAACCATCCAACGATAGTTTCTCGAAAGCATAAAATAGTCATCAAGGTTATACAGGCAAGTATAAATGACATCGCTATACCCGTTACGGCAGTAGAGTTAGCTTGTCCTTGCTCGCTTTGCCCCAAATAAAAACCCACACGAATCGTTAATGCCTGCGACAAACTTAACGGCAGCATAAAAATAATATGGGAAGTGGCAAGCGCAATTTGATGTCCGCCTAAAACAGCAACGCCTAATGGCGCTAACAATAATGCAATAGTCGAAAATATTGAGACTTCGGCAAAAACGCCAATGGCAATAGGAAAGCCCAACGCAGCTATTTTTTTAATCG
>CALBVI010000130.1 GCA_937969395.1 uncultured Spongiibacteraceae bacterium
AAGGCGTTGAGGCTGTAGAAAAACTAATAAAAACAGGTATTTTTTGATAAAATATCCTCATTCGGAGGAGACAATAATGCCAAACTTTAAAAAATACGATTACAGCCAAGATGCCATGCTGGTGATCAATTTTGAGCAGCAATTACAACCTCATACTTTTGAATACACGCTGCATCATCTGATTGAAAATCACATCGATCTTTCTCCTTTTTATAAACACTATAAAAATAGTTCCGGTGGTCGATCAGCTTATGACCCTGCTATTCTGCTCAAAATTATTCTGTTTGCTTATTCAAAAGGTATTACTTCGAGCCGCGAGATTGAATGGCAATGCCAACAGAATATTATTTTCAAAGCGCTCTCTTGCGACTCCGGGCCGCACTTTACCAGTATTGCTAGTTTCGTCAGTGGATTTCCTGAAGCGATTGAATCTGTCTTTGAGCAGGTCTTGTTAGTGTGTGATCAACAAGGGTTATTGGGGCATGAATTATTAGCCATTGATGGCTGCAAAATGTCATCGAATGCAGCGAAAGAACATTCGGGGACACTGAATGAGCTTGAACAAAAGCGCGATAAAATAAGCCGTAAGATACGCGCTTGTATCAAAGAACATCGTAAACTTGATGCACGTAAACCCAGCGAGCGAGAACGAAAAAAACAGCTTGAGAAAGCGGCTAATACGTTGAAAACGCATTTTGAAAAAGTTGATCAGTTCCTAAAGACGGCAGCCCCAAGGATGGGGCAGGGCAAACGGATAAAAGAAGTAAAAAGTAATATTACCGATAATGAATCGGGGAAAATGACGACCAGCAAAGGCACGATTCAAGGTTATAACGGCATTGCGGCCGTTGATAAAAAACATCAAATCATTGTTGACGCGCAAACCTTTGGTCAGAGCCAAGAGCACCACACATTAAAGCCTATGCTGGAAGGGGTTGATAAACATTATCGACGAATGGGTATCCATAATGCAGTGTTGGATAGTGATATTGTGATAACCGCTGACACCGGTTTTTCTAATGATGCTAACAATGCTTATTTACGAAATGCCGGTATCAATGCCTATATACCTGATAACCAGTTTCGGTCACGGGATAAACTTTTTTTAAAACAAAAAGAGAAATATGGAAAGCGCCACCAGGAGTTAGTTAAAGGTATTAAGACCGTTATTCCTTCAACCGAATTTAATTTTAATACGCGCAACAAAACATGTCAGTGTCCTGAGGGTAAGGACATGTGGTTGAAGAATGAAACCGTTGACGCTGGTGGCAAACGAAAGTTATTTTTTGAAGGCAAGCTAACAGATTGTCGCCAGTGCGCTAGTAAAGATCGGTGTATGCGCAATCCCGAATCAGCGAATACACGCGAGGGCCATGGCCGCCAAGTGTCGATCACTTATACCAACGGTCGCACAGCAACTGATTGGATGAAGCGTCGCGTGGATAGTCGACAAGGGAAAGCCATTTATGGTCATCGTATGTCTACGGTAGAACCGGTGTTTGGCAATATCGGAACCAACAAGCGGCTTAATCGTTTTTCATTACGCAGTAAAAAGAAAGTGCAATCACAGTGGCAAATGTTTTGTTTGATACACAACATTGAGAAGATAATGAATTACGGAGCAATGTTGTAATACACAGCCTTATCCACAGGATCAGTGAGCAATAGCGCATAAGAAATGATTATGTAAAATGGATTGAGTGGTTTATGCTCAGTTATAATTGATAGGGAAAAGGCGGCAGTAATGGCATTCGAAAAGCTTATTTTTCTACAGTCTCGTTATGAGTATTAGAAATGTCATACGTAGATAAGCTAGTCGAAGAAAAATTAGAAGGTGACGAGAGTAGAATTGCTGAGCTATTCCATGACGATACAATCTTTAGTGAACTAATCGCCAGAGGAAAAGATAGTGACTGGTATCACTTTGAGCCAAAAACATATGATGGCGAATATTTTGTAAAAGTAGGTAGCGGGTATGCATGCTATGAACAAGAGCGTGGCTCAAAATCACATTCGATGTCATTCGGTAATATCCATGAGGCAGCGATTCATTATTTTACAAGGGCGGGTTACATTAAGCCGCCGCAAGATAAAAAGTGGTGGCAGTTTTGGGCGTAAACACTCATAACAAGTCAAATCACGCGGACTTGTAAATGCTGTCACCTTTTTTGAAAAAATACTCAAAAAAACCGCCAACATTCACAATCCGGTGTTTGAGGCGTTAATGACAAAAGCTTGGTGGTCGTATTGCTGGCGGTTCATTCTCTTAAGTATCTTGGTAATGTCTATTTTCGGTTGGATTTTACCAATGTCGCTTAATTTTTTTGACATCAGTATTGGGCGAACACCATTATTTTTGTTGGCGCATAAAATCGTGGAGTATCTGATGTTCATACCTATCAGTTACTTTGTTTTTAAGGCCGTAGTTCCAAAGTATTACGCAGAAAAAAGTCTTAGCGTTACAAGTGTGTTAGTCATTACTAGGGAGGCAAGGATATGCCAGTAGAAGAAGTTGTCGCAGGAGGATTGATTAGAATCATTGTTTGGCTTGTAGCAGATGTTATTGTTGGTACTGTTTTCTGGGGTATTGGGTGGTGTGTTCTAAAAGTATTAACACTTGGTTCTTATCCAACAGCTGATACTAAAAAATCTCATGTTATTGCAGTAGGTCTTGCTGCAATAATGATTTTATCAATAGCGATTATTATTTACGTATCGTAGCGCTAGCAAGGAAAAGTTGTTGTGCTTTTTACCACGGGGTTCGGCTTGCTGGGGATAGCGATGACGGCTATTTATTAAAGGTATCTATATATGCCAATTGCTAATTGTATAGTTACATCCGAATGCAAGGCCGGATCTGGCGATCTTATTGAAATGTGGGCAGGCGAGTCTGGGCAGTCATGCGAACATATGACAATCAATATCGTCACCAGCAAACAACAATTGGGTAAGAAATATAACGTTATGGCAACGTTGTATTTGCCATCTTTATGGCCGGACTCAAGCATTTCTTCTCTTCAGATTGGTTTAGCTAAAGCCTTGTCGCAATATTTCAGCCTGCCATTAAGTGAAATATTTATTATTACAAACATTGTCGAGTCGGGTAAAGTTGTAGCTGCAGGGCAAGAAGAGCGGTGGTAGCCAAACAAACGTACAATAAACATTGGTATAAACAAAAAAATAGGTGATATATGTATAAAACGATACTTTGTGCAATAGAAGCAACTAAAGAGGGAAAGGCGGTTCTTTCAAAAGCTTCAGAATTATCAAAACTATGTAATGGAAAACTTATTGTTATTCATGTCATACCTTACACCCTGTTGCCTAAGGATTATCAAAAAACATTAAAGGAAAATGTTTCACCAAAAATAGAAAAAATTTCAGCTGAATTTGATATCCCCAAAAAAAATCAAATCATCAAAGTTGGCAAGCCCTATGAAAATATCTGCACTCTGGCGGAAAAAAGGAAAGCTGACGTCATTATTATCGGAACACATTCTAAGAAAGGATTGAATGCGCTGCTTGGTTCAACTGCAAATGGCGTGGTTAATAATGCAAAGTGTGATGTGTCTTTAGTGAAATTATGAAGTCGGATATTGCCCTATAATAAGCGTGTTATAGGGTTAAGCACCGTGTATTCCTACAGTTATGGAGGTGTTAGCGACAAAACATAAATTACTTTAATGTTTCTGGTGAAATAGTGGAAGAAAATACACTAAAACAAATTTTTCCCTTTGTCGATAGCCTATCATCAGAGTCAGTTATCACCCTAAACCAAGAGGTAAAAAAGCTCAATTTTAAAAAAGATGATGTTATTATTCGAAAAGGCCAGAAAGTCGGGGGCGTGTATTTAGTTTGCTCAGGAAGACTACGGATTTTTTCAATGGACTCAAAGGGCGTTGAAAAGCCAATTTATAGTCTTGATGCTGGTGAGATATGTATATTTTCGATTAACTGCATTTTAAAAAAAATTCTATATCCCGCTTGGGTCACTGTCGATTCTGCTAAGGCAGAAGTGATATCTATTCCTACGATAATTTTTCGCAACCTTTATGACAATGAACCATCGGTTCGTGACTATGTTACGGATGCCTTGTCGTTACGTATATTCGACCTTATGTCACGAATTGAGGACGTTACAGTATTTGATTTGGGCGCTCGCATTAATAGCTTTTTAGTTAGGTCTTGTAACGAGGGTGGCATTATTCAGATGAGTCATCAGGAGATTGCAAATAGGCTAGGAACTGCAAGAGAAGTTGTTTCGAGACATCTTAAACACTTAGAAAAATGTGGATATATAACATTATCCAGAATGAGGGTCGAAGTCTTATTACCTCAAGAACTCGCAAAGATTTCATCGCACGAGGCTGTGTGACTTAAGTTACATACAGATATTTAATTCGCTCTTATAGTTTTTTCTCTTCAACAAACCAAGAGGATTAAATTATGAAGAGCAGAATTATTGTAGTAAGCCTATTTGTGGCTACCTTTTTCACCAGTATTAACACTGTTTATGCAGAGACTTCGCTTTCTGTTGACAAAACGTCAACCGCTTTGCTGATTACTGATCCCCAAAATGATTTCCTGGCTGAGTCTGGCGTGGCATATGGCCTAGTTAAAGACAGCTTGAAGGAGGTCGGTACCATTGCTCATATTGATTCGCTTTTTAATGCAGCGAAAGAATCCAACATGGCGGTATTTGTAAGTCCCCATATATATTTTCCACATGATAATAAGTGGGAGCATAGAGGAGCGCTGCAAAAGACTATTCATGAAATCAATATGTTTCATGTAGATCAAGCTAATACTCAAATTAAGCTTGAGGGAACTGGGGCTGATTTTTTACAACAATATAAAAAGTATATTTATGATGGTGAAACAACTATTACCAGTCCGCATAAAATTTATGGCCCTGAATCAAATGATTTAGTCTTGCAGCTTCGCAAACAAGGCATTCAAACGGTAATAGTCGGCGGTATGGCGGCAAATTTATGTACGGATTCACATATGCGCGAATTAGTAGAACAAGGTTTTGAGGTTATCATGGTTAATGATGCAGTTGGTGCACCGGGTAAAGCTGCTTATAATGCAGCTTTGACGAATTATGACCTTATTGCTCACGCTGTGATTACAACTGAAGATGCGGTACAGTTAATTAGAAAATAACGATTGTGTAACAGCGAGAAGCAGCTGGTACATAACAGTACAGCTGCTTTAGTTGCTTAAGATAGGTTTATTTCGGTACAGGAATTTAGTTAGCGCACCACATTAACTTAAATTACGCTGGATGCGTGTATAGCGTGCTTGCTTTCAGAGGCGTTATATTTCATGGAGGATTTAAGGCAATGAAGTGGTTGTTGGAAAAATCAATTTCACGAGCTAAAAAGTTTTGGGTTAATATAATCTGAGTATTGTGAAATATAAATAAAGCTCTCGCCGTGTACTTTATAAGTGGGGGATTTCTACCTTTTTGTTAAGGCAATCATAATGGATTTGAGTTTAAAACTAGCATTCAGTGTTGTGGCAATAGCTCTTACGTTTGTTGCCTTTGTGCCCTATATTCGATCAATACTAGCGGGTGCTACAAAGCCTCATGTTTTTTCGTGGGTTATTTGGGGTACGACTACGGTAATTGTTTTCTTTGCTCAGCTTGAAGCAAAGGGCGGTATTGGAGCATGGCCAATTGGTATTTCTGGGGTGATTACCACTTTTATAGCATGGCTGGCGTTTATAAAGCGCTCGGATATTTCCATTACTAGAACCGATTGGTTGTTTTTCTTTTCAGCGTTGCTCTCTTTACCATTCTGGTATTTTACATCTGATCCACTTTGGGCTGTCGTAGTCTTGACGATTGTAGATCTGCTTGGTTTTGGACCTACGATCCGGAAAGCCTATGACTTTCCTCACGAAGAAAATATTCCCTTTTTTGTACTCTTCATGGCAAGAAATACGTTTGCATTACTAGCGTTAGAACATTACTCCGTGGCAACAGTTCTGTTTCCGTTGTCTGTTAGTAGTGCATGTTTATTTTTGCTGGTTATGGTTAGCTATAGGCGCAAGGTTGTATGTACTTAATAAGACCAGCTGTAATCATTGTGATTGGTAAATAGGTCGTGAGAAAAAATTCAGTAAGTGCTTCAATACAATTTGAATAAAAAGTAGCATAGATTAAGTAATATACCTCTTTTATTATTAGGCGCGATAATGCTTATTCGTGAATACAATAACGAAACAGATTACAAAGGTCTTCGACGGTGTGTGATTGCTATACAAGATTATGAGCGGAGTATCGATCCGAGAATGCCGCAGGGCAAAGATATCGTTGACGCATACGTTCCTGATTTGTTCAGGCGTTGTGAGGTACATAAGGGAAAAATATTAGTAGCGGATATAGACGGTAGCGTTGTTGGATATGTTCTGATTTTATGTAAAGTGATAAGCGAAGATATAGATGATGGTGGTTTGGAGTTTGCTTGTATCGGAGACTTGGCTGTATTGAAAGAATTTCAGAAAAAAGGCTATGGGAAAAAATTGCTGTCTGCTGCGGAGGATGAAGCAAAGGCAAGTGATGTAAAGTGGCTGAGAATTAATGTGCTCAGCTCAAATCATATTGCTAATAAGCTCTATCTTTCCGAAGGATTTCGCCCTTATTCAACGAGTCTTGAGAAAACGTTAAATTAAATTAGTAATAACACTTAAAGTTTCAAGTCGTCGCTGCCGCTGATTACAAAGTAAAATACGCAGTATATTTAAGCTATAGACTTAAGGAAGAGTACGCATTATATGAACGGTCTTGCTGCGCAGCTTGCTGTTAAAAGAAAACCAAAGGGGCCGTGTCCAAGTTGTGGCCTAAAAGTCGATGATGAAAAGGATAAATGCTCACACTGTGGTTATACGTTAACGTCAGCCGATAAAGATATGTTACGTTTATATCTAGAGTTTCAGCGTCAAAAAGGCCAAAAGCTAGCGGTGATTATTCTGCCAACTTTTATAATTGTTATGTGGTTATTTTTTTCGTTAAAGTAAGCCGTTGATTGGTGTTTGGCTTTGACAGGAATGTCGTCTTAACACTATCGGATCATCACTTCTCTAATACCGATTAATTATCGATAAAAGCATTTTAGATATAAGGTAAGTATTTAAGGGTCAATGCATTATTTTTATGAAATTAAGCCTTAAGGCTGCTATGGTATGTGGAAGAACCGCTGTCTAGATAAAAATAATTTACATATTATTGTGCATTAATTGAATCATTAGTATAACCGAGAAAGTCGCCCCTTAATCATTGAAGGATTATCATGTGGTTACATGCCTCTTGTTTTCTTGAGTTTAATATTCCCGCGCCAACGCCATTCTTGCTTATGTTGCGCCCTCGAAGTGGGTCGCAGCAATGGGTTGCGCGTGAGGAATACGTTTTGTCACCTGGGGTGTCAGCGGTTGAGTTTACTGATTCGTTTGGCAACTTGTGTCAGCGTCTAGTTGCGCCCGCAGGACATTTTTTTATTCATACTTCAGTTGATATTGAAACGGCTGAAGCATCAGATAGAGCACTTGGCGCTCCGTTTGTTGAGGTGCAAATGCTGCCCGATGAAGTTTTGCCGTTTCTTTACCCCAGTCGATATTGTGAGTCTGATCGCTTCCATGATATGGCAACGTCGCTGGTGGTGAATAGAATGGCGGGCTACGATCAATGCGCTGCAATTGTAGATTATATTCGCAGCGCGATACGGTATACCCCTGGTGATGGCCAGCAGATTATTAGTGCCGCTGAGCTAAATGAATTGGGAAGTGGTGTCTGTCGAGATATGGCGCATTTAGGTATTGCTTGTTGTCGAGCCTTGTCGATTCCGGCGCGAATGGTTGTTGGTTATCTTGAGGGGCTTGAGCCTATGGATCTCCACGCTTGGTTTGAGGCCTATGTCGGAAATCGTTGGTATACATTTGATCCAACACAAACGGGTTTACAAGGGGGGCGTGTGGCGATTGCTTTTGGTCGCGACGCTGCCGATGTTGCGATCTATACACAATTTGGTGATCCAGTAGCGCTGTTAAGCATGAAGGTTAATGTTGAACAAATGGCGCAAGCACCTTTTTAATATGCGTTTTATATTATTATGTTTAGCACAAGATGCTATATACAATCCTGTGCTAAACATAAAATTCTCTGAGCTAAATTTTTAAAATCGTTACAGGTACCCATCCAATGGCAGTAAGAAAAAATCTATGCGTGCTACTTTTTCCATTTGTTAGTGTAGCGGTTCTTGCTGATGATCTTAACTCTCCCTATAAAACCAGTAATCGAAACCCCTTTGTGCAAATTTACGGCCTGCCTGTAGCGCAGGATGCTGTATTGACATCGAAGGGCGCTATCGCTTTTTCTTATCAGTATGAAGTGGCGAGTAGTTTTACAACAGATGGTCTTTTGACTGATCCTCCGAGTGAAGAAATCGTTGTGCTTGATGGTGAAACACACCGTCATAATATGGCTTGGAGTTATGGTTATTCTGATCGCCTAGCGCTGTCGATCAGCGTTCCCTATATGAATCATAAGGGCGGCGGACTTGATAGCTTTATTAATGACTGGCATGACTTTTTTAACTTGCCGGATGGTGGCCGTGAAAGTGTAGCTAATGATCAAATTAGATATTCCTACCAAAATAATGGTACAGATTTTACGCTTGATAGCGCTCAGCGTGGTTTCGGTGATGTTAGTTTAAGTACTGAATATTTATGGTCGAGTAATGCTACTCGCCAATACAGTATTCATGCGGGCATAAAATTACCGACGGCTGATGCGGATGAATTATTAGGTTCTGGCTCAACGGATATCTATACAACATTTAATGTAAGCAGTATTAATCGAGATCGCTGGCATTGGCATAGTAGTGCGGGGTTGTTATGGATGAGTGGCGGCGATGTACTTGATGATATGCGGGAAGATTTAGTTGCCTTTGGTTCAGCGACATTAAGCTGGTCTTATAATAGCCGTGTCAGTTTGAAAACGCAGTTAGATATGCATACCGCTTTTTATGATAATAATACCACCGAACTAGGTAACCCATCAGTGCAGTGGATTTTTGGTGGATCGATTGCTTTGTCTGATGATTGGTTAATAGATTTATCTATTAGTGAAGATATTGCCGTCGATACATCTCCGGATGTTGTGTTTCAAGTGGGTATAAATCGAGTCACGTTTTAGTGCTAGAGAAACTCGTCTAATAAACGCAGTTAAAGGCGTTCTAATGCTCGATTGATTTGAAGTTCTAATTGGTGCTTGTGACGTAAGTATTGAATCGTTTGTATCGATTGATCGACCGTATCATCAATACATCTACTTAGGTCCAGGTCAGTAATATAGCAGGGATAACGCTCGCTCGAATTTCGTTTACTCAAAATATATTTTGCAACGTCAGTAAACAATTCATTACCCACTTCATTAACAAAAAATTCTTTTTGGTCACAGAAAATATCAAAGACTATTTCGCCAGTTATATTGCGATGACCAATGGCTTGAACATTGAAAAAGTGATTGCTTTCAAATTCGGCAATAATAGGATGTTGGCTGACTTGTTTTGAACCTTTTTTATCGGATATTTCAAAGTACTCAATATCTCTATTCAGAAAGTCAAAATCATTAACGGCAGTCTCAGGTTGATTGACGGTTTCGCTGCTTTGCCGAAATAGGATAGATTGAATAAATTGATCTAAGGGCGTGAGCAAGGTTTTAATGGTGTAGATCGGTGTGCTAAAAGAAAACAGCGAATTGCGTTCATCAAGCACATAGATGTCAGCTTTTTTCGCTGGCATGCTGTTGCGCTGCTGATAAAAAACTTGGATTTTGTCGGCCTGTGCGAAAGGTACGATAGCTTGCAGTGTTGTTTTTTGCATGCAGTAACGATCGAGTACAATTTTGCTGTATTTTTCTTGTGGGCTACCTAATAACTTTAGTAAGTCTATTTGTTGGTCGGCATGTTCAAAGTGCGGCTGTTGATCATTGAATTGCAGTACATAAAATTGGCGCTGTATTTCTATGATGTAACGATTGTTGAGCGCGTTTTTCCCGCTGTAATAACATTTTCTTATGTCGTTAAACAGCTCGTTTAACCGTGATGCAATAGCACTCGCACGGGTGGGGCAAAAACATTGAATTTCTAATGTAGGTAACGGATTTTTGTTAGCGGGTAATATCATTTTCAGATAATCACATAGGCAATGTAATAGAGCATTGGCGCCATCGTAGCGTTTGCTACTTAATTCTCCCCAGCTATTAACAACAATCTGTTCAAGATTTAACACTAAATTTTCACGTAGCCCGCTATAACCTAAGCTATCGGTTTGAGCGCTAAGTCGTTCAATCCCTTTGCTTCGAATATGCGCTAATGGATCTACACCAACATTTACCAATAATAAAATGTGTGTGGGGTGCATGGCTTGATTAAACTGCTCGTGTTTTTCTTCGCCTTCTTCGCTGTATTGTTTGGCTATCGGTAAATATTGTTGCAGTGAGCGAGCAGTTTTACTTAATTCTATGTCGGTAACATTATGTTCGCCTTCAATAATGGCAAGACGTGTACTGGTGTCGAGTAAGTTATTGAAGTGACACCATGCGAGTAGCGTTGATAATTCATCAGCGCGTTTAAGAATGGCATTGCTAGTAGGTTCACGGTTGTTTGCTGCTTCGTTGCTGACTACCCATTGTGGCTCACCGTTTTGCGGATTATTGAGTTGAAAAAAAGTGAGATGTTCTTCGACCAGGTTAGGTGCAATGCCGGGGTTAATCCATTCGATTTTGCCTGCTTTACGCTCAAATGCTGCATAGAGTTTGCGGCCAAGAATGGTCATTTCTTGTGAATTGATCAAGGCGGTGGCACGGGTTTTACGTGCAAAGTCTAAAACAAAGCGATAGCTATTGGTTAGCTCGCGTACCAATTCTTTTTGTTCGCTGATAACGCGGCCGACTTTCCATTGATTGCGCGCATCGAGACTGTAGAGATGCTGTCGTTGCCAACCCCATTCATTGGTGAGTTTTTCTAGTAATTGCCGCTGCCAAGATTTGCCGCTGGCACGGCTGGAGCGTGTGAGTGCTTTACCCACTTTGAAATAGAAACAGCGCCTCACCAATTCTAGCCGTTCAAGTTCATTGCGGCTCAATAAATAATTTTCTAGTTTGCGATAAACCACTACGTAGGGGTCAAGCTCGTTAATATCGAGTTTTTTATCATAAATGGCGCGTTTAAATGTT
>CALBVI010000131.1 GCA_937969395.1 uncultured Spongiibacteraceae bacterium
TGGCCTGCAAGCCAACTAACACACGACCATAGGCCGCACCGTGATTGCGGTAATGAAACATCGAAATATTCCACTTTTGCCCTAACTGATTCAAGAAATTCAATAAAGCACCTGGCCGCTCTGGAAATTCAAACCGGTACAAAACTTCTTCTTTAACTTCATCTGGCGCATGACCGCCCACCATATGACGAATATGCAGTTTAGCCATTTCGTTATCCGTTAAATCAACCACCGGATAACCCTTATCGACCAGCGACTCGACCAAGTCACCACGGTCATTGCTAGAAGCCGCTATTTGCACACCAACAAAAATCTGCGCATCGCGATTACCACTAGATTGATTGGTGCTGTAGCGATAATTAAATTCAGTGATATTACGCTTACCCAACGCTGCACAGAACTTTTTAAAGCTGCCAGCACGCTCTGGGATAGTAACGCTCAAAACCGCCTCACGCTTTTCACCAATTTCCGTTCGCTCAGAGATGTACCGCAACCGATCAAAATTGGTATTAGCGCCGCTATCAATCGCCACTAAGGTTTTACCTTCTAACTGATGCTGCGCAACGTATTTCTTCAGTCCTGCCAATGCCAGCGCCCCTGCCGGCTCAGCAATAGAGCGGGTATCGTCAAAAATGTCTTTAATCGCCGCACACATTTCATCAGTCGTAGCAGTGATGACATCATCAACCGTTTTACGGATAACTCGAAACGTCTCTTTACCAATTTGCGCGACCGCTACCCCCTCAGCAAAAATACCAACATGCGGCAATGTCACTCGGCGACCTTTATCCATCGCTGCTTTTAGACAAGCTGCATCTTCAGGCTCTACGCCGATCACTTTGATCTCAGGGCGCACATATTTAATATAAGCAGCAATGCCTGCCAACAGGCCACCGCCACCAACAGGCACAAAAACCGCATCGATTGGGCCTTTTAACTGACGCAAGATTTCCATGCCGATCGTACCTTGGCCGGCAATCACATAAGGATCGTCATAAGGGTGGATATAGACTAAACCTTTTTCTTTTACGAGCTTCTCAGCATGAACTGAGGCCTCCTCAAAAGAATCTCCATGTAACACCACCTTGCCGCCGTGACCGCGCACCGCATCAACTTTAATCTGCGGGGTTGGCTTAGGCATGACAATTGTCGCCTTAACACCCATTTTTGATGCAGCCAAAGCTAGGCCTTGCGCATGGTTACCAGCAGAAGCCGCCACCACGCCGCAAGCCAACTCTTCTTTACTCAGATGTGCCATTTTGTTGTAGGCACCGCGAATTTTAAAAGAGAACACTTCCTGCAAATCTTCACGCTTCAACATAATCTTATTGTTAAAACGTTTTGATAATAGGCGTGCGTGATCGATCGGCGTCTCTATCGCAACATCATAAACGCGGGCATCGAGGATTTTTTTGATATAGCTTTGTGGCATTGGCGGTATCTTCTACAGAAACAGTAAACAAAGCCGCATACTAATACCTTGCGGACAAAAATTCAGTAACGAGATGATTTAATCGAAAAAAAGTTAACTTTCCGCCTATATAAGCTGCCTATTCGCTAAGAACCGCAAACAATAACGACAAACAACAGTCGACGGATAAAATCACCGCATTATAATAGGCACCCTCTCTGCCAATGCGCGCAGCTTATTTACTTTGGACACGACGACAATGACTCAAGACGAACTTAAACAAGCTGTAGCTCGCGCCGCTCTCGATTATATTGCGCCTAAATTGAATGACGAAAGCGTCATTGGCATTGGCACCGGTTCAACAGCTAACTATTTCATCGATTTTTTAGCTGAAATTAAAGCCGACGTAAATCTCACCGTAGCCAGCTCTGAAGCATCGGCTGACCGCCTTCGCGGTCACGGTATTCCTGTTGTCGATCTCAACACGGTTGATGAAATCACCTTTTATGTTGATGGCGCTGACGAGGCCGATCGCTCACTCGCGCTCATTAAAGGTGGCGGCGCAGCATTAACCCGTGAAAAAATCGTCGCTGCCGTTGCCAAAGAATTTATCTGTATTGCCGATGGCAGCAAAGATGTTCATGTGCTGGGTAACTTTCCGCTACCTGTTGAAGTCATACCAATGGCCCGTAGCTACGTCGCTAGAGAGCTGGTTAAACTTGGCGGTAGCCCTGTTTACCGCGAAGGTGTTATTACCGACAACGGCAATATCATTCTCGATATGTATAACTTTATGATCCCCAATCCCAAGGCAACCGAACAAGCGATCAACAATATTACCGGCGTCGTCACCAACGGTATCTTTGCTATGCGCCCAGCCGACCTTTTGTTATTGGCAACGGAAGATGGCGTGATTGAAAAAAAATTATAGATGACGCCGACAGCTATCAATAAAAGCGGTCACTAAATATGAGCATCGAATACAAAGTTAACGCCGCAATTACGGCCGATCAATTTATTCAATTATTGAGAAGCTCAACGCTAGGCGAACGCCGTCCCGTTGACGACCGCGAATGCATGGAGGGAATGATTGCCAATAGCAATCTTACGGTGACTGCTTGGGATGCTGAACAGTTAATCGGCATTGCTCGCTCAGTAACAGATTTTCATTATGCCTGTTATCTATCTGATCTCGCGGTAAGCCAAACGTATCAGAAAGTCGGTATCGGCAAAAAACTGCAAATGCTCACTCAGCAACAGCTGGGGCCGCGCTGCAAGTTAATACTGATTGCAGCACCTGCTGCCAATGACTATTACGATCATCTCGGCTTCACTCAAAACTCTCGCTGCTGGTTGCTAGAGCCAGACGCCAAGATCCAAAACTAAGCCCTAACGTTAATCTAGATACTTTGTTAACGAAACCAACAGTCGGTCTAGTGCACCTCGGTTCGCTTCGATAACTGTTTTCGAGGCAGCGCCCATCGACTCAATAAGCCCCTCTTCCGACAACAATGATTGCCAGAACGCCGCGAGCTGATCAGCATCATTCACAACTTGTAATGCTCCAGCCTGCTGTAACTTAGCGCTAATATCTAAAAAATTAAAATCGCTGGGGCCAGTAATAATCGGCAAACTCCACACAGCTGCCTCCAGCATATTGTGACCACCATTGGCGACCAAACTACCGCCAATAAAGCTAATATCCGAGCAGCC
>CALBVI010000132.1 GCA_937969395.1 uncultured Spongiibacteraceae bacterium
CTTTGGGGTTTTGGCGGGTGATGTTGATTGTGTTTTCAACGCACTTAGGGGTGAGGCCAAAAGCTAAGCGCGAGGAAGATTTTCGACGCGCTAATGGTCTACATATTTTTATTGCTGGGGTTGTTTACTTTATTTTGATCTTAATCGTTTTGATCGTTTTTGTTAGATCAATTAGTTAATTAATCTCTGTAACTCAATCTTTATAGCCAAATAAATTTTTCTCGATAATTTCTTTGGCAATTTCTTCAGGTAAGCACTGTTCCCATTCGCCACGACCTTTCGGTATCTTTTTAATCAGCTCTCGCGAGAGGATATGTAGATTATCAACATTGTAATCTTCAATGGCCAACAGCTTTTTATTAGCTTTCAAATGTTCGAGCAAATAAATGAGGTTGGGCGTGACTTCGACATTGTCGAGCGAGACGATGTCATCGTTAATTTTAATAGGGTACACGTAGACATTGGTGTCATCGCAAAACAGTTGCCCCATGGCTGATAATACACCACCTTCTAAACCATCGTAATAATCTTCATTAAACAGTTGGTCGAAATCATGAACGCTTAAAATAATGCCAATACGGCTGTTGGTGTAATTACGTAGCCATGCGCGCAAACTAAAAAAGCGTACATAGTCTGATAGCAATACATGAAACCCAAGTTTGGCGAGTAAATCTACACGTGCAAGAAAGCTAGCATCGTCTTGCTCTTCGTCGTTGGTAAGTTCAGACATGGTGATTTCTGCAACATTGAGAATGCCGCGACCGCTGAGATTGCCACTCTTTTTAAATTCTTTAACGGCAGACTCGTTCATATCTAAATGAACCTTGGTCGGTGGCTTAAAAGAGCCGCGCATCACCAAGACATCTTTTTTTCGCAAGGCGCTAGCAGGTGGTATAGACACACCGCTGGCATCAAACATAACCGCTCTACAGGACCAGCTGCGAACCAAATGTAAATTCATTAATCGGTTATCAGTATCTGTGAAGTAAGGGCCAGAAAAATTAATCATATCGATTTCAATGCGCTGTCGACCTAAATTGTCGAGTAGGCTATCGATAATCCACTTGGGGTTATCTTTATAGTTAAATAGCCCATACAGTAAGTTAACCCCCAAAATGCCTAGCGCTTCAGATTGTGTTTGATTATCTTGGTCGAGCATGCGCGCATGTAAAATAATCTCGCTAGCGGGTGCGCCGGGATAAAGTTGTGCCTGTACGCCAATCCAGCCGTGGCATTCATTTTTCTGTTTGAAACTTTTGGCGGTAACAGTAGCGGCGTAACTAAAAAACTGTGTGTTTGATGGGCGGGTTTCAGTGAGACGTTCATGCAATAGTCGGAATTCACGATTTAGCATTTGCTCTAAGCGTTCACGGCTGACATAACCCCCAGCTTTACCATAAATCATATCGCTGATTTTCATGTCATAAGCTGACATGGTTTTCGCAACGGTTCCAGCCGCAGCGCCAGCAGAAAAAAACTGCCTGGCGACTTCTTGACCTGCACCAATTTCGACAAGGGTGCCGTATTTTGTGTCATCAAGATTGATTTCTAAGGCTTTCTGTTCGGTTTTGATCGTTTTGTTGCGTTCTAACATGTTGAGGTGTGGTCCATAACGGCATTTAGAGTTAGTTATTTTAGCTGAAAATATATTACTAAAGGATAAAAATTCAGCTTAGATGCAAAATAAATCGCTTTAATTTAACTTCAAAAGTCATTGCACTGTATTGGTGGATTAATTGGTGGTTGGCGCTTGTTTAGTGCATGAGCAGCTTAGCGTGTCTATTTATAGCTGAGCTGTTGTTAAGGCTCGAAAGATGAAAGCTGTTGGCATTAAAAAGTTTCGATTGAGGTAATTTCTTGTCTGCTTAAAGGTCGATATTCACCGGGTTGTAGTGTTTCGTCGAGATGTATATCGCCCATGCTTTCCCGGTGAAGACCAGTTACTTTGTTATCAAAGTAGCCGAACATACGTTTAACTTGGTGATACTTGCCTTCGTAAATCGTCAGTCTTGCTTGATAGTCACTTAATAATTCTAATTGCGCCGGCTGAGTCGTCATTTTTTCTCGGGTAAAATAAACACCCTCGGCAAATTTATCAGCGTAGTCCTTGCTGATTTTTTGCTCTGTTGTCACAAGATATGTTTTTGGTTTTTTCGCTGACGGCTCGGTTATATTTTTCGACCATGTGCCATCATTGGTGATCAACATCAGACCGGTGGTATTAAAATCTAAGCGTCCACCAATATGTAAGTCATGTTTATCTGGTTCATCAATCAACTTGAATACGGTTGGGTGTTTGTCATCTTTGGTTGCGCTTAAATAGCCCTGCGGCTTATGTAGCATGAAATAACGTGGCGCTTTGTTTTGCAGTACGATTCCGTCTAATTCAATTTTAGTAAATTGGTTAATGGCAAACTGTTGATCAGTAATAACGGCATCGTCAGCTTTAATCGACTTAGCTGCTAATAAGTACCGGACGGATTTTTGATTATGACTGGTGTTGTTTCTAATAAAGCGATCGATACGCATGATATTTAATAAGAGCTTATATGAGTAGTGTGGTGTTAAAGCTAAATAAGGTGTATTGAGTGGGTCTTATCTAGTACTAAGCCAACTTAATGCTAAAGCAGTTTAACACTAGATCAATCCAATACTAATCTAATCTAGCCCAAGACATTTTGCCATGTTATATGAGAAGTTTGATGGTGATTCTTTTTGGAGTAAGAGGTTACTCCAAAAAGTAGCATTGCACATATATTGAGCGTCATGCTCATTTCAATGTGTTTAAGGCTTACACCAAGGTATTGCAAGGCTTTCAAGAGATCATTGCCGGGTATGGTCTCAATCAGCGTGAAGCGATTCAAACCAGTATTATGATGGTAGGGGGCTTAGCTTTATCACGAGCGACCGAAAGTGAAGGCCTTCGCACTGATATTCTGGCGGCAAGTCTTGAGGGTGTGAAAGCTATCGCAGCTCAGCTGGCTTCAAGCTCCGAGAATATTT
>CALBVI010000133.1 GCA_937969395.1 uncultured Spongiibacteraceae bacterium
ATCATCATCGTCATTGTCATCGCGTTCAATGGTTGATTTAAGTGAGTCGATAAGTGTATGAACGTTAGCCATACGTCGCTCGGCAACAATACCACTAGAGCTGTTTTGGTGAAGCCAGGCTTCATAGTCAATGTCACTAACCATTTCCTGTACCGCGGCGATACCGTTACCTTCTTGGCAGCGCTTGTCGATGGTTGATAGCCACCCAGTAAATTGCTTGAGTCGGTTAATGCTCGCTTCGGGCAGGTGCTGTTCAAGGCCCACTTCATTGCAAGCATCAAATAAGTTAACACCTCGCTCGGTCGCATAGGTACCAAGGCTTTCGAGTGTCGTCGTGCCTATCTTGCGGCGGGGTACATTCACAATCCGCAAAAAGGCGTTATCGTCATCGCGATTAATCAGTAGTCGCAAATAGGCCATGATGTCTTTGATCTCGTTGCGAGAGAAAAAAGAGGTGCCGCCGCTAATGCGATAAGGTATTTGATGTGCTTGAAATTTAAGTTCTAATAATCTTGATTGGTGGTTGCCGCGATAGAGGACAGCGAAGTCGGCAAATTGGCCTTGCCCGCGTACACGCCGATCTAGAATTTCAGTGACAATACGCTCACATTCAGCTTCTTCGTTACGACAGCGGATAACGCGTATAGGGTCGCCGTAACCCAGTTCGCACCACAGGGATTTTTCAAACACGTGCGGGTTGTGACCGATAACTTGGTTAGCCGCTTTCAGAATACGCGCCGTAGAGCGATAGTTTTGTTCTAGCTTAACAACTTTTAAATTAGGGTAGTCTTCTTGTAGCTGCGCTAGATTTTCAGGCCTTGCACCACGCCATGCATAGATCGATTGATCGTCGTCGCCAACAACGGTTAGCTTGCCCCGGTTGCCAATCAGTAATTGCACCAGTAAATATTGGCTAATGTTGGTGTCTTGATATTCATCGACCAACATATAGTGGACACGGCGCTGCCATTTTTCTAAAACTTCGGGAAATTGCTGAAAAATATAAACCGGCAATAAAATGAGATCATCAAAATCTAATGCATTATAAGCTTTTAGTGCGCGCTTATAGCGGACATAGGCTTGTGCGCAGAGCATGTTTGCGGGGCTATCAGCTTGAGCAACAGCCTGCTCTGGGCTTATCATGTCATTTTTCCAGCTAGATATTTGGTGCTGCACAGTATCGGCTTGATCTGAGTCGCTGCCGTGATCTTGAATCAGCAAGTCACGGATTAGTGCCTGCGCATCTTGTTGATCAAAAATAGAAAAGCCACTTTTATAGCCAAGTATCGCGTGCTCTTTGCGTAAGATGTTGAGGCCAAGATTGTGAAATGTAGAGACGATGAGTCCTCTAGCCGCTGGACCAGAAACAAGTTGGGATACTCTTTCCTTCATCTCACGCGAGGCTTTGTTGGTAAATGTGAGGGCGGCAATGTTGCGGGCTTTGATGCCGCACTTTTCAATAAGGTAGGCAATTTTGCGTGTGATAACGCTGGTCTTACCACTGCCTGCACCGGCCAGTACCAATAGCGGGCCGTCGATATAGTTGACCGCTTCTTGTTGTCGGGGGTTGAGTTTGCTCACATTATTTTGCTTATGAAATTAGAATGTATTAGAAAAATGGCGGGCATTGTAGCAGGCGGAAAAGCTTAGAAGGAGACTAACCGGTTTGTCACGAGAAAAAGGTTGCATTAATCTTATAAATTGTATTAGATAACGACCATAACTACTTGAATATAAAAATATAATAGGAAATTCAAGAGCTTTATTAAAAGTGTATTATTAATTGGAGCAGGATGCGATTACCGGCACTTATTTGATTATCTAGAGCCAGTTGAAAGGTGTTTTGATGTTAAACCCTGTGGCGCGCATCCTATTATTAGGTAGCGAGCCTTCTGAATACAGCCGTTTAAGTGATTTGCTGGAGCCTTCCTGCGAACCGCAATATCAATTGTTGTGGTGTGAGCGGCATCAATCTGGCCTGAGTGAAATATCATCGGGCAACTATGATGTAGTGTTACTCGACTGTGTTCATCAACCAGATATTTCCCTAACCTTGCTGCAAGAGATTACCGAACAAGGTTGTAAAGTTCCTATTGTTGCTCTTACCGAACAAGTCGGTGGCCCCATAGCAAAGCAAGTGATGAGGTTGGGAGCAACTGATTTCCTTTGCTTAAGCAAACTAGATAGTTATTTGCTGGAGCGCTGCCTAAGTTATGCGGTAGAAAAATACGAAACCGATAAAAAACTTTCTGAGCTTAGTCTTTACGATCCACTAACGGGTGTTCCCAACCGCGTTTTGTTTCGTCAGGCGATGGAAGAATCTATTGAGAGAGCAAAAGCCGAACAAGCCCCATTGGCATTATTGTTAATCAATTTAGATGGCTTTAAAAAAATTAATGAAATTTATGGCAGTGAAGCTGGCGATCAACTTGTTGCAACAATGGCCGAACGGTTAAACCATTGTGTGCGTAAAAGTGATTGTCTCGCACGCGTTGGTGCTGATGAATTTACATTGTTGTTAGAAGATTACGAAAATAAAGAAGACGTTGCCCTAGTAGCAAAAAAAGTAATCGATGTATTGTCAAATCCATTTATGGTATCGGGTACGCCACTCATGGTTAGTTGCAGTATTGGCATTGCAACTTATCCCGAATGTGGTGATACCGTTGATGGTTTATTGCGCCGTGCGAATATGGCGATGGTTCAAGCTAAAAGTCAGCGCGGTAGTCAGTATTGTTTTTACAATGAAGATACTGGTGCTGATGCGCTACACCGTTTAAATTTAGAGGCGGACATTCGTCGCGCTTTGCGCCGCAACGAATTTGAAATGTACTACCAACCACGTGTGGCGCTTGAAACCGGTGAGACCGTAGGTATGGAAGCCTTGATCCGCTGGCGGCATCCGGAGCGTGGTTTGGTTTCACCTAATGAATTTATTCCCGTAGCAGAAGAGAGTGGTTTAATTGTTTCATTAGGTTACTGGATAATTCAGCAAGCCTGTCAGGACATTGTTGAGTTAGATAAAGTCAGTTCGAGCACGCTAGATGTCGCGGTTAATTTATCATTCCGCCAATTACAGGACAGCATGTTTGTAGAAACGGCCTCGCGGATTATTAAACAAAGTGGCGCTGATCCGACACGCTTAGAATTCGAATTGACTGAGACCGCGATCATGTCTAATTACCAAGAGACATATGAAGGAATGATGGCGCTTAGTAAGCTTGGCATTACTTTCTCGTTAGATGACTTTGGTACAGGCTTCTCATCGTTTGCTCATATTCAACGCCTGCCTATTTCGGCGTTAAAAGTTGACCGTAGTTTTATTAAAGATGTCGTTAGTAATAGTGAGGACGCTATTATTGTTAAGGCGATGATTAATCTTGCACACAGCTTAGACTTGCATGTGGTGGCTGAGGGCGTAGAGACTTTGGATCAAGTTCAGTTTTTATGGCAAAACTATTGCGATCAAGTACAGGGGTTTTATTTTAGCCCAGCTGTTTCAGCTAAAGACATGTCGTTGATGTTAAATCAGCGTGCGACCGCTTGTATGTAGGGTTATCTGCTAGTTATTGCAGTTATTGATTTAATCGATGGTTTAATAAATTGATTAGTTCAACAAAGGACTCATCCATTGAGTTTTCCGAAATAAATAATAATTCGAATCCATCTTTGAATTCATCTTCTAAATCCGTAAGCATCTCTGTCTGAAGTTTAGTTAGTGATAAATTACTGAAGAAATCATTGAAGTCTTTTGTAAAGCTGTCAATGAGTTGGTTGACGTCGCTAGAAAGTTTTTTGTTTTTAATGTCCAGGGCTTTAATTGAGTTTTTAGTTTTGTCCGTGAGTGAGATAAGAAATTCGGCTTGTTTATCCGTTTTTTCCGACAAGGTGATTCGTTCTATAGTACTTGAGGTTACGACAAATAATTTTGCTAAACTTACTAGGTCTAAATCGTCATGTATAGAAATGTCTTTAATAAAAAAACAACAATTTTTTAGATTAAGTAAAACGCCTTGTGGAAGTTCTTGCCAGTTAATATTTGCTGGGGCTGTAGCGGCATCTCTATTGGAATTAAAATTTTCTTGAATAATACTTACTATTTCTTGATTGATTTTTTATCAAGAATTAAGGCTTTTTCTTCTTGGTTATTTATAGTAATTAATAATCCGCCGGCTATTTTTAATTCGTTGATAGATGCTGTGATGATATCTTCTACGTTATGCATGCTAGTGGCTGTGCTAAGTTGCCTGATGCCTTCCATTATCAAATGAGAGGACTTATCTTGAAGTTTGATAGGCAGTGCTTTAACGTTGTTTTCTGGATCCAGTTGTTGAGATTCTTTAAGTTGAGTACGCAGTTCATCAGTTTGCGTTTCTAAAATTGCAGTGCACATTTCTGAGTCACGCAGTTGGAGCTTTAAGCTTTCGATAAGTTTTTTAAATTCGTTAGACCCATCATGATCGCTAGTGTTAATACTCTTTGACATAGACAAAAATTGCTTTTCAAGGTCTAGAATTATTTTCCTTTTTGTACTGTTGGCGGAGCTAAGCTTCTCAATTTCTTTTATTGCCAATGTATATTTATCTTTAAGCTCGGTCAGTGTTATCCTGTATAGACTTTCATGATTTTCAGAATCGTTGTTATTTTCTTTATTGTTGATAGTTATTATTTTTTGATAAATTTCCTTCGCATCATTTAACGAGCTTTGTATTGAATCAATGCTTTCCTTGTCGTTTTCTTCAGCATATTGATTGGCCAGAAGTTTCGCTTCTTGGTTTTCTGTTTTATCAATATATTCTCTTAGTTTTGTAATGAGCTTTTGTTGTTGTGAAATGTTCTTATACAGGCTGTTTATTTTTTGATTTGCTTTTTCGTGTGTCTCTTCATTAAGCCTGCTTGAACTTTTATCTGGCAGGCCGCTAAATAAATACCTGCATTGTAATAATGCTCTATATATCGCATTAATATCAGACGGCATATTGCCTTTTTCTACGAGATGATCTTTTTTAATGGTAAGAAGTTTTTCTCTTATTTTTAGATTAGAAGAGACGTGTTCTCTCTCCGATTCCTTTTCCTTCTCTCTTGTAAGTAGTGTTCTTGTTACTTGTATTTCGCGCGCGAGAAATTGCAGTATGGCGTTGGTATTATCAGCCGCGCTGGTTTGTTCATTGAGTTTTTCTTGGAGATTTTTAACTTTCTTAATACTGCGTACATAAAAGATAATTAATAGACCAAGAGGAAGCCCAATTAATAGGAGGATATCGTAGCTGACAATTTTTAAGAAAAAAGGGTCTTCCATGATTGTAGTCCGATTAAAGAGGATCTAGAACTTAGTCTGACACAGTTTCAGCGTTCTGCTATTCAAAAAATCGGTTTTATAGTCTGTGTAACTGAAAATAGAGAAAAATATGCTAAAAAATTGATTTAGAGCATTTTATTAAGAGCTGCATGG
>CALBVI010000134.1 GCA_937969395.1 uncultured Spongiibacteraceae bacterium
GTGTTTTCAGTTCCTGAGCAATAACTTGTATATCATCTTTAATATTTGTCATGACACTTTCTCCTAGATCAAATAGTAAACTTCAATCTTAATATACGCTCGATAATTAGCCCGACATTGACAACAATCAACAAAATGTTAATTAGCCCTCCAATAATAGAGCCATTATCTATAACACTTCTTATAGCAAGGGCTTTAACACAAAAACCATTAAGCAAAGCATCAAACCGACATAGGGAACCCATTTAGGGTATAACATCTGCTGCCCCTTGAATGACTCACGCGTTAACTTAATCAAGGTAACATTTACGATTGAAAAAATAACTAAAACGATGATGCTTGTTGCTTGAGCCAAGCCACCCAGAGGAAACATTAACGCCAACAATAAGGTCAGGAGTACACATACCACACTCGCAATAACAGGTGTCGATGTTATCGGGTTAATCCGCGCCAAGGGTTTTGGTAGCAAGCCATTAGCGGCCATGCCATATAGGACTCTTGCCCCCATAATCAGCTGCACAATCGCACCATTTGTCACTGCTAAGATACTAATCACCCCAATCCAAGATGCATCTAAACCTTGATGCCTAACAACATCAGCCAAAGGGGCCGAACTAGCGGCTAACTGCTGTGGATTTAATACTGAAAGTGCCGCAATAGAAATGGCAACATACAACAAGGTCGCAATAGCAAACGAATACAGAATAGCCTTAGGTAAAACCTGCTCGGGCTGTTTAATTTCCTCGGCAATGTTAACAATATCTTCAAAACCGATATAAGCGTAAAACGCTAAAAAACCACCGAGAAAAATACCCGTAACAACACTATCAACAGACTGAAATTCTATCTGTGCAATCCGCGCTGGGAACTCCAACATATTGTCAGCACTGATAAAAATAACATACAACAAACCACCTACTTCGACGAGTGTAATCAACGCCACTGCCCAAGCAGACTGCTTAATTCCCCATATTGCAATGGCGCCTACGATCACAATAAAAAGTAAGATCACAACACTCTCGTGCCATGAAAAAAACCATTGAACATAACCGACTACGCCGGTAGCCATTGTTGCTGCGGATACAACACCTGTAGCTACGACTAACAAACCGACCAATTGCGTGAGCCAGCGCAATGAAAAAGCGTTGTTAACATAAACAGCTTCACCAGCACTTTTAGGAAAACGAACACTGAGCTCGATATAACTCAGCGCTGAAAACAGAGCAATAAAGGCCGCGAGTAGAAATGACAAGGGAGAAAAATAGCCCGAGACTCTAGAAACCTCACCGACCAACACATAAATTCCAGCACCTAAAATAGCACCGACACCGTAGAAAATAACAGCTGATAGACTAAGGCTGCGCTTTAACTTATACAACTCTGTCATCTTTATTCACTCGACATATCAATTAACTATGAATATCACGCTTTTCCTAACGACCTGTAGAACATCTAGTCTCAGTATCAATGACATTAAGCTTAAATAAGTTGATTAGCATCAAGCTAAAAGGATTAAATATTTTCTGCCGCAGCAACGCCAAAAGTCAGCGTCAAACAAGCAATAACCTTATATCGACAAACAAGCTTTACCCTCTCAAAACACGCTCGTTTTATCGATATGAAGAGCAATAATGACGACATTACAAACACACTCTATAATAACCACTAGCAATCAACAGTAGGTTATACTAGTTGCTGCGCTATTTTGCACTGACAATGTTAAATCACAGACAATGTTAAATCACTGAAGGATCCGTGGAAAATATGGACAACTCACAAAGTCCAGCTAACTCATTAAAGCAAAATCAGGTTTTGCAGTCTTGTTGCGAACAAGTAATGAAGTGGTCTAAGAAACAACTGGACGATTATTTTGATGCTGTCGACGAGTATCTTTTTCAGCTATCTAGCAAATCTAAAAATAATGCAGAGCAATCAGTGTATTTTCAATCTCGCGACGAGTTTCGCAATGCTCGCATCGCCATTAGCCAGCAGTTTATTCGCTCTTTAGATAAAGCATTTAATAATTACCGTTTAAATAAAAACACCAACACCGACTTTAACTCCGATATAGACCCAAGCCAAGAGAGCAAATTGGCTCTAGTTGACCAAGAAAAACTAGAAGAAGCCCTAGCCATTTCATCAATGAGCCGAAAGGCTAATACAACATTTTCAGAAGCATTATTTGCTCTCAACCATCGTTTTTCTGCGCTTGTTGGCGGCAAAAAAATCTCCGAGCAATGCAATCCAATTGCACCAGGGGTTTTTGCTGAGGGACTACAATTTTCATTACAGGGATTATTACTTGATAACCAAGCTAAATTGGTTGTTTACAAAATATTTGAGCAGCGGTTCACCAACCATCTAAATCAACTTTACAATCAAATTAACGAATACTTTAAAGAACAAAATATCCTCCCGCATTTAAATTATTCTGTATCCAAAAACGCTCAGCAAGCACAGTCTACAACTACTGCATCGGCTACATCTACCGCTCAAGGGCTTGCAGAGGAAGCGCTATCGCCGCAATCCTTAGAGACAATTAATCATCAAATGCGTTTAATGGAAGCCATCCGTATACTACAGGCGCGCATTGCACAATCTCAACCTGTTCGAAGAGCACCTATTGTCAACGCTATTCCTATTGCACAGCTCATAACAAATATTAAAAACTTTCAAAAAAATGCCCACAGCCATCTGCAATCATTAGAGAGCCCTCAAGCTGTCGCGGATAGCAATGCTGTCACCTTCAAATTACAAGCCGAACAAGAGGCCCGAAAAACAAAAGATGTCGACGAAAACACAATAGAAATTGTTGGTTTATTGTTTGAATACATGCTCAACGATCAACAGCTTCCTGATTCAGTCAAAACATTACTAAGCTACCTACATACACCTTTTTTAAAAGTCGCCTTATTAGATAAAGATTTCTTTAATCAGCCGGAACACCCATCGAGGCAATTACTTAACAATCTGGTGGCCAGTGGCGGACGCTGGGTCGAACCTGCGGGTCAACATAAAAATGATGTATTCCAGCACATAAAAAAAATAGTCGAAAAACTATTATCTGACTTTAGTGATGACTTACAAATCTTTACTGATTTAGATACAGAATTCAAAGAATACTTAAAACAGCATACTCGTCGCATTCGCTTAGCAGAAAAACGCTCTACACAAGCAGCGCAAGGTGAAAACAAATTAAAAGAGATTCGACTCAAAGTAGAAAGTTATTTAAAAAGTAAAATAGGTGAAATTCAATTAACAAGCCCTATTAAAACATTGCTGTTCGAGCCTTGGGCTAACTTCTTATCATTCAACCTATTACGTTTCGGTTCACGCAGTGAAAACTGGCGCGAAGCAGCTCAGGCGGTTGATGATATCCTCTGGTACTGTCAGGCCCATGATATTGCGACCGACATGCACGCTCGAAAAAGAATACAGGAACTGCGTACAACGCTGCCTAAAATCCTCCAGCATGGATTCGACACGGTAGGTTATGACGACAGCCAAGGACAGCGCTTATTAACGACATTGATCAATAGGCAGCAATATGTCGATGATAAGCAGTCCATTAAACCTATTACACCCGCTATTACTGACATCGATAACGTTAAAATCAACCAAAAAGCCGAAGCTGCGCTTCAGAAAGACTCGATAATCAAAAAATTGACCACTGTTGAATTTGGCACTTGGTTCGCATTTAATGCCAATGATAAAAATTCACAGCACGCAAAGCTAGCATGGTCGAACGCCAATACACTACACTTTATGTTCGTCAATAAGATGGGGCAGCAAGTTGCCATCAAAACTGGCCAACAGTTAGCCGATGAAATTCGCAACGGCGAAACGAAATTACTGAAAAAGCATGACGACAAACCATTCTTTGAAACGGCAATGGAGCAAGTCATTGAACAACTGCAACAAAAAGAAAAGACCGTTTCACAGTAACTATAAGAGATATTACTGCTAGACAAGCAAGTCTAGCGATAAAAGGTAGCTAAACCATTATGGCCAACAACATCGAACGAAAACACGAACGTGTAGTAGTCAACCAAACTATCGTCATCAAAGACCTGATTAATGGTGGTGATTTTGGTGAGTTATTGAATGTTACCGTTGAAGGTATAATGGCTATAACTGACAAAGAAATCGATACCCACTCTATTTTTCAACTGGAGCTTATTTTACCTTTTGAGATTAATGGTAGTAACTCTGTCAAGATTGGTGCCGACTGCCTTTGGTGCCGCAAAGCGGAAAATTTCCACCGCTATTGGGCTGGTTTCCATATTATTGATGCCTCAGATGAAGCCTTATTACAGCTTGAAACTTTGATAGATCAATACAGCAAATAGCACCACTTAAGCTCTATTGTGATAAAAAGCATACAGGCAATGAGTACCTCTGTTTCAATTACATATTAAGCATTACTTCAATTTCATTTATAGGTATAATCGCGCGCGCTGCTCCTGTTATGTCTGCACGTGCACGCACTAGCGGCCCTAAAAATTCAAACTATCTCCTCTAATGTGTATTTACATAGATGCGGAGTTAACCAACCAGTTACGAGGATACAATGTTGCGTCTCGACCAAGCAACTCCAGCGCAATTGCGCGAGTTAGAAGTCTCATTAAATGAACAATACCAAAGCTTTCAGCAGCAAGGTTTAAACCTCGATTTAACCCGAGGCAAACCTAACTCAGAACAGCTAGACCTGTCCGATCAATTGGATGGCATTCTAAAAGGCAACTACAGCGATCGCAACGGTACTGACCTGCGCAATTACGGTGGTCTTGACGGTATTCCTGAAGCCAAAGAGCTGTTCTCGCAAATGGCCGGTGTTAGACCTGAAGAAGTGATGATTGGCGGCAATGGCAGCCTTGAGTTAATGCACTTTTCAGTCGAGACAGGCTTACAAAACGGCTTTAATGGTGAAGACAGCGCTTGGAACAAAGAAGAGCAAACCATTAAATTCCTAGCGCCTGTTCCTGGTTATGACCGCCACTTTACTGTTTGTACTCATCTAGGCATTGAGTTAATCCCCGTTGCCACTGATGAAAATGGTCCAGATATGGATCAGGTTGAACAATTACTAAAAGCCGACAGCAGCATTAAAGGTATATGGTGCGTACCGCGCTTTTCAAACCCAACGGGTATTGTCTACTCAGACGAAGTTGTCGATCGCATGGCTCAGCTCGGCAAAATAGCTGGCCCCAACTTCCGTATTTTTTGGGACAACGCCTACGCGGTGCATACACTAGAAGATAGTGCACCGGAGCTAGCCAATATTATGGATGCCTGTCGTCAATATGGCACCGAGGATAGCGTTATCATCTTTGGCTCATCATCAAAGATCACCTACGCGGGAGCCGGCGTTGCTTTTATTGCCAGCTCGCCAAGCAATATCGCCGCTCTGGTTAAGAATCTAATCCCTGTTTCTATAGGTCCAGATAAACTTAATCAATTGCGCCATGTTTACTTCTTAAAAGATTTAGACACCATAAAGCAGCATATGAAAAAACATGCAGCCATCCTTAAACCTCGCTTTGAGATCGTCTACAAAACATTGCGTGAAGGATTGAGCGATACCGGCATGGGAACGTGGAATGAACCTCGTGGCGGCTACTTCGTCGCTTTCGATAGCCTTCCAGGCCTAGCTCGCGAAATTGTAAAACTTGCAGCTGAAGCAGGGGTTAAATTGACACCTGCCGGCGCCACCTTCCCTTACGGCAATGATCCGCAAGATACTAATATTCGCCTAGCACCAACATTCCCATCACTCGTTGATATCGAAAAAGCGATGGAGATTTTTGTCACCTGCGTACAGCTTGCCTCTGTTCGACAAAAACTTGCTGCTTAGTATTAACTGTTAGTTGCGTAACGTGCCATAAAAAATGCCAGCTTAAAGCTGGCATTTTTTATGGCTATTCTTTTCTGCAGTAAGCCATTCAAGACTAAAACCGCTTAATCTCTATCTTTGCTAATAGGTCTAGCACCCCCAGGCAAAGGGAAAGCTGAGACATTACTGCTGCCACCAGCGGCATCTACAATTTTTCCAGTCCCTTCTTTTTCCACTTCATCGATACGAATAATCGAGTGCATGGGGATATAAGAACGCGAAACACCGGAGAACTCAGTTTTTAACTTCTCTTCACTAGGATCAACAATCAGCTGGCTCAACTCACCAAAAACAAATTCTTCAACTTCGATAAACCCATACATCTCACTTTGATAAATAGCTCTGACGTAAAGTTCATACACTTTATTCTGGTTGAGAAAAATAACTTTATATATAGGACTGCTAACGGTCATAAAAAGAACTACCTGTCATACACAATAATACGAAACCATCCCCTTAAGGGACGTACCCGAGAGGGAATTAATCGCGAGATTTTAACACACTGGCATTTTTCGGCACCTAAATTACCTCTTTTAAGCTTCTATCTGTATAATTCGCCCTCTTTTTTGTCATTAGCCATTGCCGCCCTTAACAGGATAACGCAGAGGATCGAAGTATGAGCATCACTCAAGACACCAGCATTACAGATCAATCGGATATCAGCGCCGATATTAGCAAACCAAAGAACAAGCCAAAAAAACTCTATATCAAAACCCATGGCTGTCAGATGAATGAATACGACTCTGACCGACTTGGCGACTTGCTTGGCAGCAGCCACCAGCTCGAGACCACCGATAATCCAGATGAAGCAGATGTCTTACTCCTCAACACCTGTTCGATTCGCGAAAAGGCCCAGGAGAAAGTCTTTCATCAATTGGGCCGCTGGCGGAAACTGAAAGAGAAAAACCCTGACCTTGTGATTGGTGTTGGCGGCTGTGTTGCCAGCCAAGAAGGTGCGGCTATCGGCAAACGCGCTCCTTTTGTCGATGTTATTTTTGGACCACAAACCCTGCACCGCGTGCCGGAAATGATTGATGCATCCAAACCTAAAGGCCCTGTTTTAGTTGATGTGACCTTCCCTGAAATTGAAAAATTTGATGCTCTACCAGAACCATCAGTTGATGGCCCCAGTGCTTTTGTCTCTATTATGGAGGGCTGCTCTAAGTACTGTACTTTTTGTGTCGTGCCTTATACCCGCGGTGAAGAAGTTAGCCGCCCCTTTGACGATGTTATCGCTGAAATAGCCAGCCTAACCGCCAAAGGCGTCAAAGAAGTTAATCTCTTAGGACAAAATGTTAATGCCTACCGTGGCGAAAACCATGAAGGCGACATCATCGACTTTGCAGAGTTGTTAAGCTTTGTTGCCGCCGTACCAGGTATTGAACGTATTCGTTACACCACCTCTCACCCGGTAGAGTTCAGTGACGCATTAATTGAAGCTTATGCAGAAATCCCTAAACTCGTTAGCCACTTGCATCTACCTGTTCAAAGCGGCTCCGACAGAATTTTAGCGGCAATGAAACGCGGCCATACACGGGATGAATACATTGCCAAAATGAAACGATTAAAAGCTATCCGTCCCAATATTAGCTTTTCATCAGATTTCATTATCGGCTTCCCCGGTGAAACCGAAGAGGACTTTAATGACACGATGGATCTCATTGAAGAGATAGGTTTCGACCTTTCTTTCAGCTTTATTTACAGTGCTCGTCCCGGCACACCTGCCTCGGCACTTGAAGATGACACCCCTGAAGCGGTTAAAAAAGAAAGATTACAGCGTTTGCAGCAACGCATTAACAATCAAGCTCAGCTCATTAGTCGGCAAATGGTCGGTAATCACGAGCGAATCCTTGTTACTGCCACCTCCAAAAAAGACCCGGGACAACTTCAGGGTCGCACCGAGAACAATCGCGTTGTTAACTTTTCCTCTATAGATCAATCACTTATAGGGAATTTCACCACGGTTGAAATTACTGAAGCGCTGCCAAACTCTCTTCGAGGCGTTCAAGTGAGCTAAACGCTAGACATTCACCAAACCCCTCTGCGGCAATTATGATGAATTAGAGTGTTTTACTTCGGTGAATTTCCGTATATGCTACCGCTATCTTGGTTGCCGCCGATAGCGGCTTATTCGATAAAATTTGAAAACAACATCCCCCACATCTGACTCTAAGCAGGCAAAGCCTTCTCAACAAGCTTTTAGCCTTGAACCTAATGACTCCCGTGCGCTAGCTAATCTTTGCGGTCCACTTGACGAGCATCTGCGCCAAATTGAGCAGCGCCTGTCTGTACAGATTAAAAATCGCGGCAACCGCTTTGATATATCGGGGCAAGAAAGCCATCAGCAAATCGCCTCCTCATTGCTGCAGAGCCTTTATCAAGAAGCACTGACAAATGTCAGTATTACCTCAGAGTCAATCCATCTCAATTTACAGCAATCCGATATCGAGATGACTGAATTACCAAAGAATGCAGCTGCAAGTGAAGCTGTTGAGCCCATTGCACTCATACGCACCAAGAAAGCGACAATTAAACCTCGCGGTAACAATCAACAAGGTTATGTGCATTCGATTCTTAATAATGATATTAATTTTGGTATTGGCCCTGCCGGTACCGGTAAAACCTACTTGGCTGTTGCCTGCGCCGTTCAAGCGCTAATTAATGAAGAAGTGCAGCGCATACTTTTAGTTCGTCCAGCCGTTGAAGCCGGTGAGAAATTAGGTTTTTTACCCGGCGATCTAGCGCAAAAAATCGATCCCTATTTGCGACCGCTCTACGATGCGCTCTATGAAATGCTCGGTATCGAAACTGTTACCAAAATGATTGAGCGTAAAGTTATTGAAATTGCACCGCTTGCATTTATGCGCGGACGTACCTTAAACGACTCTTTTATTATTTTGGATGAAAGTCAAAATGCGACCAAAGAGCAAATGAAAATGTTCTTAACACGTATCGGCTTTGGCTCAACAGCGGTCATAACGGGCGATGCTACGCAAATTGATTTACCTCGCGGCAATCAATCGGGGTTAACGCATGTAATGCGTATTCTCGATAATGTTGAAGGCATTAGTTTTACTTACTTTCAATCTAAAGATGTTGTTCGTCATCCGTTGGTACAGCGTATTGTTGAAGCTTATGACAAGTTTGAGCCTGACACGCCGTTACCAGAAAACAGTTATCACAATCGTCAAGATAATAATTAGTGCTCAATATGATTAATCTTTGTCTTGATTTAGAAAACGCAACGGAGGATGAAGATCACCCTCCCCCAGCAGAATTCAAACAATGGATTAGTGCTGCGATTGGCGACAGCATGGAAGAAGCCGAAATCAGCGTTCGCATCGTTTCGCCAGAAGAAATCACCACCTTAAACAACACTTATCGCAACCAGCAAAAAGCCACCAATGTCTTATCCTTTCCCGCTGATTTGCCCGACCATATTGATCTACCCCTGCTAGGTGATTTAGTCATCTGCGCACAGGTAGTAGAAAAAGAAGCCCAACAACAAAACAAAAACAGCAAAGCTCATTGGGCGCATATGGTTATTCACGGCACTTTGCATTTGCTCGGTTATGATCACATTGAACAAGATGAAGCAGACATTATGGAAGGTTTAGAAATAAACATTCTTAGCACCATGAACATTAACAATCCTTACTTAATACCAATAACGCAATAAACAACACAGCTATGTTACTGATAACTAGGTTATTAGTAACCACGCGGAGACAACAATAAACACCATGAACGAAGACCGAACAAACAACGATCCAGACGATAAATCCTGGATCGAAAAAATATCCCAAGTCTTTTCAGCGGAACCAAAAACCCGCCACGACTTACTCGAAATTTTACACGTCGCCAAAAATAACGACGTCATCGATAATGATGCCGTCAATATTATTGATGGCGCGATGAAAGTTTCTGAAATGCAGGTGCGGGAAATCATGGTCCCTCGCACGCAGATGAACGTCATAAAAGCAGAGCAGCCACTAAGCGAGCTGCTACCTCAAATTATTGACAGTGCCCACTCCCGCTATCCAGTTATTGGTGAAAACACCGATGAAATACTCGGGGTATTACTTGCCAAAGATTTACTGCCACAAATACTCAATAGTGATGCGGATAATTTTGATATTCGCACAATGTTGCGCAAAGCTATTGTGGTTCCCGAAAGCAAACGCCTAAATGTACTGCTGCGCGAATTTCGCGAAAACCGTAATCATATGGCCATCGTTATCGATGAATATGGCGGTGTTGCTGGACTGGTAACCATTGAAGATGTACTGGAAGAAATTGTCGGCGAAATTGAAGACGAAACTGATCTTGAGCCGGATACCTTCATTACCAAACTTGCGGAAAATGATTACATCATTAAAGCATTAACCCCGATAGAAGAATTTAATGAAACCTTCAACACCAATTTCAGTGATGAAGAGTTCGACACCATTGGCGGTATCATTTTACAGAACTTTGGCCATCTGCCCCGAAGAAATGAAATAACGACTATCGATGATTACGATTTTAAAATACTTAATGCTGATAACCGCCAAGTTCATTTGCTTCGGATGACACCGCGGATACAGTAAATCGATTAATCAACTTTCCCCACTAAAGCAAACGCCAGCAGTGATTCAGAAAATATCATTGGCACAGATTATTGTAAGGATAAAATGTTGCTAAACACACTCTCCAAGGGCTGGCGCGGACACCTCATCGCCACCATCGCTGGCGCACTAATCACACTCTCATTAGCTCCTTTTAATTGGTGGCCGACGGCCATCGCCAGTATGTGTTTATTCATCTGGCTGCTCGACGAACTAAGCCCTAAAGAAGCCTTTAAGCGCGGCTGGTTTTTTGGCTTTGGTTTATTTCTTAGTGGCAGTTCTTGGATTTACGTCAGCATTCATGACTACGGTTATGCACCGGTACCATTAGCTGCCGGCTTAACACTGCTTTGGAGTATGAGCTGGGCGATTTTAGCCGCCAGTGCCGCCTATACTTATTGCCGCTGGTTACGCGACAAACCTGCCGGACGCTATCTCGGTTTTGCCGCCATTATTATGCTCGACGAATGGGCGCGTAGCTGGATGCTAACGGGATTCCCATGGTTGTTTCTAGGTTACGGTCATATTCATTCACCGCTAGCGGGCTTGGCGCCAGTGGGTGGCGTTTTTAGTATTAGCTTTGCCGTCGCTTTAACTGGTGCGGTGTTATTCAATCACTTTAAGCAGAAAAAATTAATTCCGGTTCAAGCAGTGCTTGTCGCTGTTATTTGGATTGGCGGCGGCGCGCTACAACTCATCAACTGGACACAAGCCACCGACCACGCTCCCGTCAATATCGCTATGGTGCAAGCTAACATTCCACAAGAGGTAAAGTGGAACCGTGATCAACTCTGGCCAACCCTGCGTCACTATCAAAAAACCAGTAGTACATTGTGGGCTGAAAACGATATTGTTATTTGGCCCGAATCTGCTATCCCCAGCTATTACCACAATGTCCGCAGCTTTCTAAACCAAGTGGGAGAATTAGCTGAAAAACATGACAGCACACTGATCACCGGCTTACCTTTCCAGATAGCGGCAACAAACGATCAAGCTGCTCGCAGTCATAACAGCATTATGGCATTCGGCAATGGCGACGGCCTTTATCACAAGCAAAGATTGGTTCCCTTTGGTGAGTACGTACCTTTGGAAGGACTGCTACGTGGTCTTATTCAGTTTTTTGATTTACCAATGTCAGCATTCAACGCCGGCAGCGGCAATCAACACGCACTTACCGCTGGAGATTTAACGCTGGCACCTTTTATTTGCTATGAGATTGTTTATTCCAACCTTATTCCCGCATGGTTACCGGAAGCTGATTTACTCATCACCATCAGCAATGATGCCTGGTTTGGCAACTCTATTGGGCCATTACAACATCTCGAAATGGCACAAATGCGCGCACTAGAAAGTGGTCGCTACCTTATTCGCTCTACCGGTTCCGGTGTCAGCGCCATTGTTGATCAACGTGGGCGAATAATTACTCGCGGCCAACAATTCACTCAGGAAGTCATTCGCGGTCAAGCGCAGGCCTATCAAGGCAGCACTCCTTTCTCTATTGGCGGAAATTGGCCAATAGTCACTATTTGCCTACTGATATGTCTATTGATAAATAGCCGTTTAGGTGCAATTACTGGTAAACTGCGCCGCTAATTTTGATCGAATTCTATTTTTCAAACTGCCTTATATTCAGTCAGTAAATTAACGGTAAAACGTAGCATGCAAGAGCAATATAACCCTCAACAAATCGAGCAAGACGCGCAGGCCTACTGGGACGACAACCAAAGTTTTGTCGCCAGTGTCGACACTAACAAAGACAAATACTATTGCCTTGCAATGTTCCCCTACCCCAGCGGTAGACTGCATATGGGCCACGTGCGCAACTACAGCATCGCCGATGTAATCTCACGCTATCAACGCATGCTCGGTAAAAATGTTTTGCAGCCAATGGGCTGGGATGCCTTTGGTTTACCTGCGGAAAACGCCGCAGTTAAAAACAATGTCGCTCCGGCTAAATGGACTGACGAGAATATCGACTACATGCGTGACCAACTCAAGCAATTAGGTTTTGCTTATGACTGGTCAAAAGAACTCGCTACCTGCAAACCCGATTACTATCGCTGGGAGCAATGGTTTTTTACTCGCCTCTATGAAAAAGGCCTAGTCTATAAAAAAACCTCGGCAGTAAACTGGTGTCCACAAGATGAAACCGTATTAGCCAATGAACAGGTTATCGATGGTTGCTGCTGGCGCTGTGATAGCCCAGTTGAGCGCAAGGAAATCCCACAGTGGTTTATTAGAATCACGGAATACGCGGATCAATTGATCGACGATTTGGATCAGCTAGACGGTTGGCCCGAGCAAGTTAAAACCATGCAACGCAACTGGATAGGTCGCAGTGAAGGCGTTGAAATGCGCTTTGATCTAGAAAACAGTGTTGGCGGCATTGAAAGCTTCGAGGTTTATACCACCCGCCCCGATACATTAATGGGGGCAACCTATGTCAGCCTCGCCGCCGAACACCCGATCAGCCTAGCAATTGCCGAAAGCAATGCCGAACTAAAAAGCTTTATCGCCGAGTGTAAAGTCAGCTCTGTTGCAGAAGCCGACATGGCCACCATGGAGAAAAAAGGTGTCGCCACCGGTATTAATGCGCTACACCCTATTACCGGCAAACCAGTGCCTGTATGGGTCGCTAACTATGTACTAATGGACTACGGCTCTGGTGCCGTAATGGCAGTGCCTGCACACGATGAACGCGACTTTGCTTTCGCTAATAACTACCAATTAGCTATCACTCAAGTCATTGCCAGTAACGATGGTAAAGATAGCGAGTTTGACGCGGCAACATGGGCTGATTGGTATGCCCGTAAAGGCAATACCACTACGATCAACTCTAGTGAGTTTGATGGCTTAGATTTTCAAGATGCTTTTGATGCCATCGCTAACAAACTCGTCGAA
Source organism: uncultured Spongiibacteraceae bacterium (assembly GCA_937969395.1). Lineage (GTDB taxonomy): Bacteria > Pseudomonadota > Gammaproteobacteria > Pseudomonadales > Dasaniaceae > Oceanicoccus. The sequence continues at coordinate 13,402 of CALBVI010000134.1, forward strand.
CTGGATAAAGGCAGTAAAACAACTAACTACCGCCTCCGCGATTGGGGGGTTTCTCGCCAGCGTTATTGGGGTACACCTATCCCTATTCTTAACTTACCAGAAGGCGGTGAAATTGCCGTCCCCGCTGATCGATTACCTGTGCTACTCCCTGAAGATGTTGAAATGGATGGTGTCAGCTCACCAATCAAAAGCGATCCCGAATGGCGTAAAGCTGAGTTAGACGGTAAAGCCGTTGAACGCGAAACCGATACCTTCGATACC
>CALBVI010000135.1 GCA_937969395.1 uncultured Spongiibacteraceae bacterium
GCAGGCCGACTTTATCTAGCGCTGCGCGTACTCTGCGGCCCACCTCACGCGGCTGATAGCCTGCAATGATTAATGGCAGGGCAACATTATCAAACACTGAGCGATCGAAGAGCAGTTGATGATTTTGGAACACGACGCCTATATCACGGCGCAAAGCAGGGATTTTTCGTACCGGTAAACCACGTAAATTCTGACCATTAATCAGGACCTGACCCGCGGTGGGGCGCTCCATCACCATCATTAATTTCATCAAGGTGCTTTTACCCGCGCCACTATGACCGGTTAAAAACACCATCTCATTACGGTCAATCTCAAAGCTCACACCTTTTAATGCTTCGTGTCCGCCGGGGTAACGTTTGCTGACTTGGTCAAACTTAATCATAATTTTTTATTTTGAGGTCTTTTTATCAAGGTCTTTTATTAATAATTTGTATAAGTAAATAATCTAGCCGCTTTACTGTGTCTTCTGATCAAACAACGCAGCTACAAAATCCTCGGCATCAAAAGGGCGAAGATCATCAACCTGCTCACCAACACCAATAAAGCGAATCGGTATATCTAACTGCTTACTAATCGCAAAAATTATCCCGCCCTTCGCAGTACCATCTAACTTTGTCAGCGTTATACCGGAGACGCCAACCACTTCCTGAAACACTTTTGCCTGCGACAATGCATTCTGTCCGGTGCCGGCATCAAGTACTAACATCACTTCATGAGGCGCTGCATCGTCGAGTTTTTTCATTACTCGAACTACTTTTTTCAACTCTTCCATTAAGTTGTCTTTGTTATGCAAGCGACCAGCTGTGTCGGCAATCAACACATCGACATTTCTAGCCTGCGCGGCTTGTACCGCATCATAAATAACAGAGGCACTATCAGCACCAGTATGCTGCGCAATAACCGGCACATCGTTGCGCTCACCCCAAACTTGCAATTGCTCAACAGCAGCGGCACGAAATGTATCACCTGCGGCTAACATCACTGACTTGCCTTGCTGTTGAAAACGTTTCGTCAGCTTGCCTATCGTCGTTGTTTTACCAACACCATTAACACCGACCATCAAAATGACATAGGGCTTTTGACCCGTCTCGATATTTAGCTCACCGGCACTAGGCGCTAATAATTTCGCCAATTCTTTTTGTAATGCCTGATACAGCGCATCACCATCGACCAACTCTTTACGAGAAACTTGCTTGGTTAAATTAGCAATGATTTCTTGGGTCGCTTCGATACCAACATCAGCGACTAATAATTGTGTTTCTAGCTCTTCTAGTAAGTCGTCATCAATTTCTTTTTTGCCGAGGAATAAATTGCCCATTCCCTCACTAAACGAGCTACTGGTACGTTTCAACCCCTGTTTTAAACGTCCGAAAAAACCGGGGGCTTTTTGCTTAGGTACTGATTCAGCGCTAAGTTCTGGCGCTTCCTCGGACACCACTGTTACTGATTTCTCCTCAGCGGGCTCTAACTCCACTAAGCCTGCCTCAGGTATTGTCTCAGCAGCAATACCTTCGCTAGCCGCAGTGGATTCTTCAATCGCCTCCGGCTCTACCTCTGTATTTTCAGCAACAGCTTCTTCAACCGATACTTCTTCAGTTTCTACAGTGGTATTTTTTTCAGGCTTGGATTTAAATCGTTTAAAAAACTTCATGGATTGGGCAGCAACTCAAATAGACATCATCAATGTTGGGGTTATCTCGGCAATACACTGATTAGTTAATTACGATGATTAAGATTAACTAATAATGACGGCCGCAAGAATGCTATCCTACCATCCTTATGGCCCGATTCAGAGTCTCTATGCCATTAAACCTGGACCAATAACGATTAATTAATACGCAATTATTTTTATACTATGGCAAAACATCAACCCGCCAAGCACCCTGCAAAAAAAGGCCGCAAAAATAGTAATCAATTACGCATTATTGGCGGTAGCTGGCGCGGCCGCAAGCTGACGTTTCCATCAATCGAGGGCCTACGCCCCACCCCTGACAGGGTTCGCGAAACACTATTTAATTGGCTAACGACTGCGCTGCCCAATGCCCGCTGCCTAGATTTATTTGCCGGTAGTGGCGCACTATCACTCGAGGCATTATCACGGGGCGCACGCCAAGCAGACTTGGTCGAAGCTTCCCCCGAGGCGGCTAATCAATTAAACAGCAATGTACAGTTGTTAGCAGCCAATGCTCGCGTATGGCAAACCAAGGCTGAAGTCGCCATGGCTAACTTAGAACCGGGTTACGATATTATTTTTCTCGACCCGCCGTTTCACAAAGATCTACTGTCATCCTGCATTACGCTGATAGAGCAACATCATTTATTGGCGGAAAAAGCTTGGGTTTATATCGAAACCGCCAGCGACGAACCGCTACCGTCACTTCCCTCCCACTGGCAACTACACAGAGAGAAAAATGCCGGGCAAGTCAGCTACCGCCTGTTTAGTGTCAATAAGCACTAAAGTTGGCTATTATGTCGGCCATGAAAACCGTTATCTATCCCGGCACTTTTGATCCTATACACCTCGGTCACGTAAACCTTGTCGAACGCGCCACTCGCTTGTTCGACAAGGTTGTTATAGCTATTGCCGATAACCAAAAAAAGCAGCCGCTATTCACGCTAGATGAACGTATAGCACTATGCCAACAATCATTAGACCATTTAGACAATATTGAGATTTGCAGCTTTAATAATCTCATTGTCGACTTTGCTCGTAGTAAAAATAGCAACATTGTATTGCGCGGGATACGCACATCAACCGACTTTGCCTATGAGCTTCCCATGGCGAATATGAATCGAGCGATGTCTAGCGAATTTGAAACTGTTTTTCTAACGCCTGCCGAAGGCCTCTCTTCCATTTCATCATCATTGATACGAGAAATCTCAGCAATGAATGGCGAAGTAGAGCAATTTGTTCCCACTGCCGTTTATGCTGCACTAAAAGCAAAGCTGGCGACATAAGAAAATACCATGGCATTACTAATTACCGACGAATGTATCAATTGCGATGTGTGTGAGCCAGAGTGCCCAAACGATGCGATTTATATGGGGGAATTGATTTATGAAATTGAACCCTCAAAATGCACCGAATGTGTCGGCCACTTTGATGAGCCACAATGCCAGCAAGTTTGCCCTGTAGATTGTATTCCACTGGACCCTGCACACATTGAAACTGAAGATGAGTTAATGACAAAATATAACGGGCTCATCGCCGCAGGATAAGCAAAACAAGCGGCATAAAAAAACGGCCGGTAAAATTACAGGCCGTTTTTTATAGCGTTATTACTAAGCACACCAAAATAAGCTTTTACTCTTCGTCTGCATTAACCACTTTTTGCTTATAGCCTGTACGAGTACAGCCCAAACAACGCACAAACGTCGCTTTAGCAGGGCCAACAACCATGGTATCCGCAGCCTCTTTCGCATTACCGCCAGCTAACGAGAACGGCAAGCTAATAATATAACCAGCGGTGCCAACAACAGTCGCAACCAACAATAACGGCCTAGCAATTACCAAGTCACCCATCATTGCCATTGCTGTAGGATCTTCTTCTACTGCTTGGCTATAGCCCATTTGCGGCACCAGTAACAGCACCGCCAGTCCCATTGCAGTCATAAAGCGGGAAAATTGATCGGCAAGTGTTTTCATGTAAACCATCTCCATTTTAAATTGCAATCTCAGCCTTACATTGAGGCATTATTGCTAATAGGTTGTTGCTAAGTAAAAAGCTCAAAGTCAATTCAATCAAAAAGCTCTGTCAGATTCAGTACTTACAGTCGATATTTGAAGTAATGATAGACATAAAATAGCCATTAGTCGTGTAGCAACAGCAAAAATATCAATATTGTGTGATACGAAGCACTTCGCAGAGCCGGTTTAGCGCTGAGATCAGCTCTGGCAACTGTTACAAAAAACCGTACTTCGCTGCCCTAATCTAATTTCTATCAAGCTTTTTTTACAGCTTGTACAGGGCTGATCGCCACGACCATAAACTTTTAGTTCTTGCTTAAAATAGCCAGGTTTACCATCACCCCCGACAAAATCCTTTAACGTTGTTCCGCCTTGCTCGATCGCCTTTGCCAGTACTTGCTTAATCTGATCGGCTAATAACTGGTATCGCTGCCTAGAAATCGCGCCCGCCTGGCGATCAGGCCGAATACCTGCCGCAAACAGTGCTTCATTAGCATAAATATTGCCGACACCAACAACAACTTTGTTATCCATAATAAAGGTTTTGACCGGCGCTTTACGCTTGCGTGAGCACTGAAACAAGCGCTCACCATCAAAATCATTACCCAGCGGCTCGGGCCCAAGATGCGCCAGCAGTTTATGCTGCTCCGGCTTACCTGGCTCCCACAATACACAACCAAAACGGCGCGGATCAGTAAAACGTAACGCTTTACCGCTGGTTAACACAATATCAACATGGTCATGCAGCAGTGCCGGCTCTTTCGCGTCAATAATCCGCAAACTACCAGACATTCCCAAATGCATAATTGTCGTGCCTTTAGGCAAAGCTAGTAACAAGTATTTAGCGCGGCGAGTGACTGTAGCAATCACTTTGCCTTTCATCAGAGCTGGTAATTCGTCAGGTATAGGCCAGCGCAGACGACTATCACGCACAATCACTTTTTTTATCCGCTGTCCTTCCAAGTAAGGCGCTATGCCTCTACGGGCAGTTTCAACTTCTGGTAATTCCGGCATGCGACACCCTAGGCTCTGGCGAGATACAACTTAAACGTTAAAAATAATCACGGCTGACTATATCATCGAGAAGAAAATTCAGACAAAAAAAAGCCCGGCAATAACCGGGCTCTCATTAAAGAAGTTAACATCAATTACTTGATTTTAGCTTCTTTATATTCAACGTGTTTACGAACAACAGGATCGTACTTCTTGAACACCATTTTATCTGGAGTGTTGCGTTTGTTCTTATCTGTTGTGTAAAAGTGACCAGTATTGGCAGTTGATACCAATTTAATTTTATCGCGCGCACTTTTCGCCATGATCTACTCCTTAAACCTTTTCGCCATTAGCACGAAGGTCTGCTAATACAACCTCGATGCCTTTTTTATCAATAATACGCATACCTTTAGCAGATACACGTAGAGAAACAAAGCGCTTCTCTGCTTCAACCCAAAAACGATGCTTATGCAAGTTGGGTAAAAAACGACGCTTTGTACGATTTTTTGCGTGGGAAACGTTGTTTCCTGTAACAGGACGCTTGCCGGTTACCTGACATACTCTAGACATGATTCGTCTCTTCTATATTCTACTAATTAAATGCTACACAGCAGCAATGCTGTCCAAAAAAACTTTCTCTCGATTGGCGGCTATCACCATCATCGGTAAGTGGATTAATCAATTACCTAAATAGCCTTTCCGGAGTTGAGGACTAACTCATACATAACGACTCAACGGAGACCTCATCGAACAGAGCGCGACTTTATACCAGAACAGACCTACGAAGGCAATTAATAGACGGTATATTAATCGAAAACATGCATTTTAAGGGTATTACACTAATGCTTAGCGCCTTTTAGCTAAATCAGTCCTCGCTCAGCAAAAGAAACCAAGACACCATCGCCGACAACAAAATGATCCAATACCCTAATATCGACTAAGCCTAAAGCGCTAACCAAACGGCTGGTAATTCGCTCATCAGCCTGACTCGGTTCAGCAATTCCGCTGGGATGATTGTGGGCAAGAATAACCGCTGCGCAGTTATGCGCCAAACAACGTTTAACCACTTCTCGCGGATAAATACTGGCGGCATCGATGGTCCCCGAAAATAATGTCTCGGTACAGATCACACGATGCTGGCTATCGAGGAATAAACACAGAAACTGCTCCTGCGGCTGATCTCGCAATTGTGCCAACAGATACTGCCGCGTCAATTGCGGGCTCGTTAAACCTTCGCTGCGCTGCAAAGACTCCTGCAAATGCCGCCGCCCCATCTCAAGCACCGCTTGCAACTGACAATATTTTGCATCACCCAGACCCAAACCCTGACAAAACTGCTTTCGGTCAGCATTGAGCAGCGATCGTAAACCACCAAATTTATTGAGCAACTGTCGCGCTAAATCGACAGCACTGACACCGCGGGTGCCGGTACGTAAAAATATAGCGAGTAATTCCGCGTCTGATAAGTTTGCCGCGCCGTGACGTAATAACTTCTCGCGAGGCCGCTCCGCTTCAGGCCAATCGGTAATTGCCATCTCAGTCCTCCATGACTGCTTTCAATCTTAGCTATTCATTGAATTCTACCTAGCCGGAACACATTCCCTATCCTCCGGCGGTGACTTATCTTACAATCCATCGTTCGATTTGCCGAGGGCTAAAACTTAATTATCATGCTACAACTTACCAACAAACAAATCTTACTTGGCATCACTGGCGGTATTGCTGCTTACAAGGCCGCTGAAGTTGTTCGCCGTTTACAGGATGCTGGCGCAACAGTACGCGTAGTCATGACGGCTGGCGCGCAAAAATTCATTACCCCACTAACGCTGCAAGCCCTTTCAGGCAATCCAGTACACTGCGACTTGCTCGACCCGGAAGCTGAGGCAGCCATGGGACATATCGAGTTAGCACGCTGGGCAGACTTAGTGCTGGTCACTCCAGCCAGTGCCAACTTCATGGCTAGACTCACTCAAGGCCAAGCTGACGACCTGCTAACCACCTTGTGCCTGGCAACCACAGCCCCCGTTGCAATTGCTCCAGCAATGAACCAAGCGATGTGGAAAGATCCCGCAACACAGCACAACATCGAACAGCTAATAGCCCGCAACATTGCTATTTTTGGCCCTGACCAAGGCTCACAGGCCTGCGGTGATATAGGTCCGGGGCGTATGCTTGAAGCTCAACACATAGCTCAACTCGCTGCGCAGCAGTTTCAATCCAATGCTCTCGATGGAGTAAAAATAACGATTACTGCTGGGCCGACTCGCGAAGCAATCGATCCTGTTCGCTACATCAGCAATCACAGCTCAGGCAAAATGGGCTTTGCTCTCGCTCAAGCGGCCGTTGAAGCTGGCGCTGCAGTTACGTTAATTGCTGGCCCCACTTCACTGCCCACGCCAGAACGCGTTACTCGTATTGACGTAGAAAGCGCAGAACAAATGCATCAAGCAGCTATTGGCCAACTCTCGCAATGTGATATTTTTATCGGTGCCGCAGCGGTTGCTGACTATCGCCCAGTAGCTATTGCTGAGCAAAAAATTAAAAAGTCCGCCGACAGCATGACGATTGAGCTCACCCGCAACCCCGATATTATTGCTGCGGTTGCCAGCCATGAAGACCGTCCATTTACGGTTGGCTTTGCCGCCGAAACTGAAAATGTAACAGGTCACGCTCAAGGTAAATTAAAACGGAAAAAGCTCGACTTGATTATCGCCAACGATGTATCCAATCAAGCGATTGGCTTTAACTCAGATGACAATCAAGTTCAATTAATCTGGAAGGACGGTGACGAGACACTAGCCCTAGCATCCAAACAACAGTTAAGCCGCACCATTATCGATAAAATTCAACAGCAGTTTGCTAATAGCCGTTCAGGACATCAAGTAATAACCTAGGTAGCGATTGTCTACAAAAGAAACTGTTAATTTGTCACAAAACAGACTATACAAAGCGGTGATTTACTCTCATTATTCGTTAGTGAGTAATCACAGGTGATTTTATGTGCACCCTGCAATTAACGCCGCAAAACTTCGACCTAAGGAATGAACCTGTACAGTCATGGCCAAAAAAAAATTAAAACA
>CALBVI010000136.1 GCA_937969395.1 uncultured Spongiibacteraceae bacterium
GGGACTTGGGCAGTTTTCGTGTTGCTGTTGTTTGGTTTCTGCGTAATTCAGTTAATTTATCGTTTTAATCTAATGCTTTGTTGTGTCATTTCTAAGCTTGTTGGCAGTAAGGATCTGCTGCACATCATTGCCTGCTCATTATTAATGATGGCACTCTTTGTTTTATTACTTATTGTTTTATTGCTTGCGGTTTGATGTGCGAGCTAAAACTTGTTGGCATAATATGACGTATTACGGGTCATTTTATGCGGCTATAGGTAAATTTTCCGTTGCTTGGTTTTAAGGCTGCCCTTTAATACTTAATACCTTTCGGTAAGTGGGTGCTAACTTTGTTGTTTTTAATTATATTATTTGCCAAATAACCCATATAAGGAAATGGTTAAAACCCTATATATGGGGTGCAGTTGAGAATTGCATACAAGATAATGCGGTTAAGACTATTTTGCAAGGGTGTAATGAATAGAAAATGTTGTGGGTATGCTGTGGATAAAATCGCTTGTGTGTGGCTGCTAACCTGCTATCTCAATGGCTGTAATTCCTGATCTAAAATCAAGGCTTTTTAGTTGAAAACTAAAAGATTAAATTATTTTATTCTAAAAAATGATGTTTATAGAACTGCTTTTTTACATCTTTTATTTTGACTAAAAATGGCGTTTTAGGTGGTGTATTTTTGGCTCTGTTATTGAGGGGCTTGGGCGTTGGCTGAGTTCGGCATACGCAGTTGGTGTTTGCTGCCTATGCCGAAAATTTGAGAGTGCGGAGAATTGAAGGCTGGTGTTATGAATTCTGGCTGAGCAAAAATTCAATCAATGCTTTTTGCGCATGTAAGCGGTTTTCAGCTTCTTGCCAGATTACCGTTCCTTCAGCATCCATGAGTTCTGCGCTGATCTCTTCGCCGCGGTGGGCGGGGAGGCAATGCATATAAAGTGCGTCACTGGCGGCGTGTGATAGCAGCTCGTGATTAAGTTGGTAGCCGGCAAATTGCTTTATGCGGTCAGCTTGCTCTTCTTCTTGGCCCATAGAGGCCCAGACATCGGTAACCAGTAAATCGGCACCTTTGGCTGCTTCTTGTGGGCTGCCAACTAAGGTGACTCTGTTTTTATTGGCGGTGATTAACTCGTTTTTAGGTTCAAAGCCTTTGGGGCAGGCGATGCGTAACTCAAAATCAAATTGCTTCGCAGCATTAATATAGGATTGGCACATGTTATTACCGTCACCAATCCAGCTTACGGTTTTGCCTTGAATACTGCCGCGCTGCTCGATATAGGTTTGTATATCGGCGAGTAATTGGCAGGGGTGGTAGTCATCGGTTAGAGCATTGATAACGGGCACGCTTGAGTATTGGGCGAAGCGTTCGATAATATCGTGGCCAAAGGTGCGAATCATTACGATATCGACCATTGAGGAGAGGACCCGGGCGCTATCCTCAATAGGTTCGCCGCGACCAAGCTGAGTATCGCGGGAAGATAAGAATAGTGCGCTGCCGCCTAGCTGGGTCATACCGGCTTCAAATGAAACGCGGGTTCTTGTGGATGATTTTTCGAAAACCATACCAAGGACTTTGTTTTTAAAAGGATCGTTGTGACCGCCGTTGCGCAGCTCTGTTTTTAGTTCAATGGCTCTTGCCATTAAGCCATTAAGTTCGCTAGGGCTTAAATCCAGTAGTGTTAAAAAGTGTCTTGTTGTCATGATCGTGCTGCTTTCTATTCGTTAATCTAAAGTAAGTGACTGAGTTTATCGCTCAGTCAAGTTGCTCAACAATATCGGTAATGGTGTCGATGATAGTTTGCGCTTGTTGCTGATTAATAATTAATGGCGGTAATAATCGGATAACGTTACCTGATGTGACATTAATCAGCATGCCTTTTTCTCTGGCAATATCGACTAGCTCGGTGCAAGGTTTGTTGAGTTCAATACCAATCATTAATCCCTTGCCGCGAATTTCTTTTACCAGTGGGTTGTCAGCAAAAGCTGTTCGTAAGCCCTCAGATATAAAATTGCCCATGTTACTTGCGTTGTCGCACAGTTGGTCGCTTTTAATTGTATCTACAACAACCTGTGCAGCTGCGCATACCATAGGGTTGCCGCCATAAGTAGAACCGTGGGTTCCGGGTACTAGCACTTCGGCTGCATTGCCTCGCGCTAGGCATGCTCCAATTGGCATGCCGTTGCCTAGGCCTTTAGCAGTAGCTACCACGTCAGGAAGAATGTCTTCGTGCTGATAGGCAAAATATTTTCCAGTACGGCCATTACCCGTCTGGACTTCGTCTAGCATCATTAACCATTCTTGTTGATCGCACAGTGCGCGCAGTTGTTTTAAGAAGCCTGTTGGGAGTGGGTGTAGGCCGCCTTCTCCTTGAATCGGTTCTATGAAGACGGCAACAACATCACTGTTGTTTTCGGCTATGGCTTCAAGAGCTGCAAAATCACCAAAGGGGGCGCGAATAAAACCGCTTAATAGTGGTTCAAAACCCGCTTGAACTTTTCTGTTTCCTGAGGCGGTTATTGTTGCCATTGTTCTGCCATGGAAGGCATTCTCCATGACAATAATATGCGGTGTTTTAACGCCTTTGTTGTGTCCGTATAGACGAGCGATTTTAATAGCTGCTTCATTGGCTTCTGCACCTGAATTGCCAAAGAAAATATTATCCATACCCGATGCGGCGCACAGTGATTCTGCAAGTTTTTGCTGACGCTCAATGCCGTATAGATTTGAGGTGTGAATCAATTGACCCGCTTGCTCGCTAATCGCTTGGGTCATGGCAGGGAATGCATGGCCTAGGGCGTTAACGCCAATACCACTGATGGCGTCGAGGTATTCATTACCTTCGGTATCATATAAGTACACGCCTTTGCCGTGAGTAAAGGTAATCGATGGGCGGCCATAGGTGTTCATTATTACGGGCAAAGTCATTTTTAACTCTTTTCTATATTAGGTTAGGGCTTTTAAAAAGGCCTAGGTTGTTGATCAATAGGGATAAAACCCAAAAAACAAAAAAGGCAGCGAGAGCTGCCTTGTGTAAAGGGCAATCATATAACGGAAGTCGTAATTTGGCAATTTATGGCTGGGCTTTTTATGGCTGGGCCTTCTCTGTGCAGTGGGCGTTGAATAGGCAGTGGATTTATGGCGAGTTTGGCGTTTTGTTCATCGGCGTAGTTTTAATTATGAGAGGGGTGGTTATTGCTTATGGTATTTAATAAAGTATTGTTTTAAATGCTGACTAATTTAGTCAAGAAATACAAAATAATCCGAGTTATACTAGCC
>CALBVI010000137.1 GCA_937969395.1 uncultured Spongiibacteraceae bacterium
ACGGTAGAGGATCTTAAAGACTTAGTCTTTAACTCAGAAGACTTAACTGATCCTGCTAAAGAGTTGGGTTTACAGCTTAGTCAGAGTGATTGGATGAGTATAGCAACAGCCGAGGGAGCATTAGCTAACCCACAAGTGTTAGTTGCAGCCTATAGTGATAGCGTATTACAAGAAGGCAATAATAGTGAAGTGCTTGAGTTGGCTTCAGATCACTACATCGTCGTTCGGGTGCTTGAGCATGATGAGCCACATGCAAAACCACTGGCTGATGTTTCAGAAGAAATCACAGCTACGTTGGTTAAGCAGCAAGCCATTGTAAAAGCGCAGAGCTTAGCGGAAGAAGTCAAAGTTGCCTTAGCAGATAAGCCGATGGCTGATATTGCTAACGAAAATGACTATCGTTGGGAAATTCAAGCCGATACAAAATTAAGTACAGCAGTATTAAATAGTGAAGTGAAAGCTTTAGCATTTGCTATGCCGCGAGTACAGGGCGAAGCTATTGTTGAAGTGAGCACCTTAGCTAATGGCGATGTTGTTGTCTTACAGTTAGAGTCAGTTGAAGAGGGCGCATTAGATAACTTAGTCACCGCAGAAAAGGCAGCTATTGCTGCTGAGATTGAAAGAAATTACACCAGCCAAAGCTTAAGTGGATTTCTTGAATCATTAAAAACTTCGGCTGAGGTCGTCATACTGTAACAACATGTTATCAACGAGTTGTTTTTGAACGTACTTTTCAGATCGACTCGCCAATTTATTTTATAACTAAAGCTGTGTCGACTCCGTTTGTTGATACAGCTTTTTAGTTCTTAGTGTAGGAGTTTTATTACTGTGTATCAGGTATTAACGATCAACCAAATTTCTGCGAAAGGTTTGGATAAGTTACCCAAAGAAAGTTATGAGGTTGCTGCTGAATTTGACAGCCCAGATGCTATTTTATTGCGTAGCCATAAATTGCAACCTGAAGAAATTAACGCTTCCGTTTTAGGTATTGCTCGCGTTGGCGCAGGTTATAACAATATTCCCGTAGCTCACTGTACTGAAAAAGGTATTCCTGTTTTTAATACCCCTGGAGCGAATGCTAACGCGGTTAAAGAGCTTATTGTTTCAGCGCTTACATTAGGTTCTCGCGGAATCCTAGAAGGTATTGATTATGTAAGTACCTTAGGTGATATGACTAATGGCCAGGAACTTAGTCAATTATTAGAGAAAGAAAAGAAACGCTTTAAAGGTAATGAGCTGGCTGGGAAGACCTTAGGTGTTATCGGTCTTGGTGCAATTGGCTCTATGGTAGCCGATACCGCGCTAGCGCTGGGAATGAATGTTGCTGGTTATGATCCTGCATTGTCTGTCGATGCCGCATGGCGTTTATCAAGCGAAATTAAGAAAGTGGATAATCTGGCTTCTTTGGTTTCTCGCTCAGACTTTATTACCTTGCACTTACCGGTGTTAGATTCGACCCGTAACTTGATGAACAAAGAATTGTTATCAAGCGTTAAGAAGGGGGCGGTATTACTGAATTTCGCCCGCGAAGAGATTGTTGATGCACAAGCGGTTGTTGAAGCACTTGAAAGTGGTCAGCTCGCTAAATATTTGGCTGATTTCCCAACGCCTGAATTGATTGGCGTCCCCGGCGCTGTACTCACGCCGCATATCGGTGCCAGTACCGATGAAGCTGAAGAAAACTGTGCAATTATGGCTGCGCAGCAGATTAAAGACTTCTTAGAAAACGGTAATATTAAAAACTCGGTTAACTTTCCGGTGTTGAACTTAGAGCGCAATGGCGGTTATAGGATTTCAGTGAGTAATCGTAATGTTCCGAAGATTCTAGGCTGTATATTGTCATTGCTTGCTGACGCTAATATCAATGTCCTAGATATGTTGAACAAGAGCCGTGATGATATTGCTTATAACTTGATTGATGTTGATGTAGAGCCCTCTGAGGCGGTGATTAAGCAGATTGCTGAGGCTGAGGGTGTGATCAACGTAAGGTTAATGGCGTCGCGCTAAGCTATCGTAATAAACCTTGGTGATATAAAAGGGGCTTTGGCCCCTTTTTTGCGTTAGATGAAGAGTTTAAGCACACTATACTGTAATTTGACGCTAATTTAGAAAAGGCGGTTTAGTCATGAATATCTTTAAACGTAGCGGCGCAGCACCGGGCCTATTTTTCACTCAAGGTCTTATGGTCGCGTGGCTGATATTACTTGCTGCCTGTACACCTTCCCATACGATTGATAAGACCGTCGATTATGCCCGCAAGGTTGGTGTCATTAATCAATATGATATTAACCGCCTTCATCATTGGGTTATGTCACCTGAAACACAATTAGTTATTGCCGCTAACACCGGTGAGCAAATTGATGAGCAGGTATTAACGCAATTATTAGTGACTCAGTTCTCGCCTTATTTTGGTCATGTTGCCACTATTTCAAAAGCTGTTTCATATAAAGCCGCAGTGTCATCTGCGTCTAAACAGCAGGGTGATTTTTTAATCTTTACCACGGTCAATCAGCCTTTCGCTGATGATGAGCATCGTGATGCATACCATGAGGTTAATTTATTGTTAACCGTAGTTGATGTTAATTCTGGGCGCATCGTTGATAGAATTAAAATGTCAGCCAATACACCACCTTGGACAACCTATCACTCTGGCTTAGATAAATTGTTAGCTGAGCCGCTGGCTGAAGTTGCCCGTCAATTAACAGGCTCGTCTTAATGGCCAGTCTTGATGATATACAGCGCCAGTTAGGTAATCATAGTCAACCGCCATTGCACTTATGGAATCCTGAATTTTGCGGTGATATTGATATCGTTATAAAGCGCAACGGTGATTGGTTTCATCTAGGCTCAAAAATTAAACGTCAGCCGTTGGTTAAATTATTCGCATCGATTCTGAGAAAAGAAGAGGACGGTGAATATTATTTAGTGACTCCGGTTGAAAAGTTACGAATCAAAGTCGAACAATGTGCTTTAGTTGTCACTGATATTGATGTGGTTGCTGGTGATGATGGCGTGCAGCAACTTTGTGTTTCAACCAATGTTGATTCGGTTTTTATTGTTAACAAAGAGCAGCAGTTGGTCGTCGAAGAAGATAAGTCAGAAGCGGGGGATGAGCCTTTGCCAATGGTCTTGTTGCCTAATGGTCTTAGTGCAAAGTTGTCGCGTTCGGTATTTTATCGCTTAGTTGATTTGGCTTTTGAGCGAGACGGTTTTTTATACGTTGCTAGTGAAGGTTGTGAGTTTACGTTAGGAGCTTGTAGTTAATTTAGGAAATTACAGTTACTTATCTGATCGAAAGTGATTAGTTTGATGATGTCAGGCCCAAAGTGATAGTTATCATTTTAAGCCTGACATTAAGCCTTAATTACATATTAGGATAATTCGGCCCGCCTAAACCTTCCGGTGTTACCCATACAATGTTTTGTGACGGATCTTTAATGTCACAGGTTTTACAGTGTACGCAGTTCTGTCCATTAATTTGAAAACGCTTATTGCCATTATCTTCTTCGATAACTTCATAAACACCGGCAGGACAATAACGTTGAGCAGGCTCATCGTATAAAGGCAGGTTTTTCTCTAATGGAATGCTGCTGTCTTTCAACTGTAGATGGCAGGGCTGATCTTCTTCGTGATTGGTGTTTGATAAAAATACCGAAGACAGACGATCAAAGCTGATTTTTCCATCCGGTTTTGGGTATTTTATTTTCACCGATTCAGACGCTAACTTCATCGCCGCGTGGTCAGGTGTTTTATCGCGCAAGGTCCAAGGTAAGTTACCGTTGAAAATATTAATATCAATAAACGCGCAAGCCGAACCCAATAAGTTGCCGAGTTTATGCTGTAGTGGGCCAAAATTTCGCTGCACTTTTAATTCTTTATAAAGTGAAGAAGATTCAATCTCAGTATTGAAGTTAGTTAATTCTTCACCGGATTTATTGTCACTGCTGATGGCTTTATGCACAACTTCCGCGGCAATCATGCCTGACTTCATTGCGGTGTGGCTGCCTTTTATTTTGGCAAAGTTTAACGTACCGGCATCATCTCCAATTAATAAACCGCCAGGGAACGACATTTTCGGCATCGACTGTAAGCCACCTTTGGTTATGGCTCTTGCGCCATAAGAAATCCGTTCGCCGCCTTCTAATAAAGGTTTGATTTGTGGGTGATGCTTAAAGCGTTGAAATTCTTCATAGGGGCTAACGTGTGGATTGGTATAACCCAAATCGGTAATGAGGCCGATTGATAGTTGATCGTCTTCAAAGTGATAAGCAAAACCGCCACCAAATGAACCGCTTTCAGTATGAGGCCAGCCAGTAGAGTGCATGACTGTTCCGAGCTTGTGTTTGCTGTGATCAATTTTCCAGATTTCTTTGATACCTAAACCGTAATGCTGGGGATCTTTACCCTCAGCTAAGTCGAACTTTTCAATCAGCTGTTTACCGAGATGACCGCGACAGCCTTCCGAGAAAAGCGTGTATTTGGCATGTAGTTCCATACCGCGCATATAGCCATC
>CALBVI010000138.1 GCA_937969395.1 uncultured Spongiibacteraceae bacterium
GCCAAAACAATATTGATTATTGAAGATGAAGTCGGTATCAGAGAAGTCATTCGCATGGCTTTAGAGGTTGCAGGTTACGATTGCATAGAGGCTGGTGATATTGTTGAAGGTCACTCGCTTATTATCGATCAGCACCCTGCATTAGTGCTGCTTGATTGGATGTTGCCCGGTGGTAGCGGTATCGATTTGCTGCGTCGCTTGCGTTCCGATGAAATGACGGCCGAATTGCCGGTTATTATGCTTACGGCGAAAGCTGAAGAAGATAATAAAATCCAGGGCTTTGATATCGGCGCTGATGATTATATTACTAAGCCTTTTGCTCCCCGTGAATTGGTCTCGCGCGTAAAGGCACTAATGCGAAGAGCCGGACACGATGATACTGAAAAGTTGATTGAGGTTGGAGGCATTAAGATGGATCCAGCTAGTCACCGTGTATACGTTGACGGTAAAGAAACCAAAATGGGGCCAACCGAATATAGGCTGCTAAAATTCTTTATGACTCATCAAGAGCGAGCTTATAGTCGAGAGCAACTTTTGGATCGAGTGTGGGGTGGCAATGTTTATGTTGAGGAGCGAACGGTCGATGTGCATATTCGACGATTGCGCAAAGGATTAGAGGGCATTGAAAATGATTACGGCAGTTATATTCAAACCGTTAGAGGTGCAGGTTATCGCTTTTCTATCAGTGTTTAATAAGCCGGTGTTTAGTAGATCAGTGTTTGATGGATCGATTAAATGATCGTTTGGACCAGATACCTTTATATTTTTTTAGTGGTGCTGCTAGCGCTGTTGGCGGGCCATTATAAAGATCTTTTATGGTGGTTTTTGCTCTTTGTTATTGTTGTTTTTGGTTTGTTTAAGCTTGCAGAAGAGCAGTTACGTCGCAGTGAAAGAAAAACATCTTTAGGTGATATGCGCGACTCTTTAGCTGCACTTGATGAAGGCGTGATCATCACGGATAGCAAAGGTAAAATTGAATGGAGTAATCAGGCATCTAATCATTATTTGGGTGTTCGTCTCGAAGATTATCACGAATATGATTTGTTTCAGTTAGTTGATACGCAAAATTTTGCGAGTTATTTTGAAGCTTGTCGTTATCAAACACCGCTAGACCTTGTCTCTCCACGTAAGAAAAATATCCGTTTACAGTTACACTTTAGTTTACTCGACAGTGGTAGTCGGCTCATTTTTATTCGCAATATAACCCGCACCCACAAGCTGGAAAATCTGCGGCGTGATTTTGTGGCTAATGTTTCTCATGAGTTAAAAACACCCTTAACGGTTATTCATGGTTTCTTATCAACTTATGCGGATATGGATGAGGGTGATGATGAGCGTTGGTCGCGTTCTTTAGAGCAAATGTTGTCTCAGTCGCGGCGAATGGATGGGCTGATTAATGATTTACTTTTATTATCCCGGCTCGAGACCGTACCGCAGGCGCTTGATCATGAGCGCATAGACATGCGTTCTTTTCTAACGGAGATGGGTGACGATGCTTTATTAGCTTGTAATTATCAGCGTAAGTTAACGATTCATTGTGATGATAGAGTGGTGTTGCGGGGTAATCGAAAAGAATTACATAGCGCATTTAATAACTTAATTATGAATGCGATTAAATATTCTGAAAAAGGGAATAGTATTGTTGTTAGTTGGCGGGTAGATGATCAGTTTGCCTATGTTGATGTTGAGGATGATGGGCAGGGTATTGAGACCAAGCATCTTTCAAGATTAACGGAGCGGTTTTATCGTGTTGATAAAAGTCGCTCGGCCAATACCGGTGGTACCGGTTTAGGTTTGGCTATTGTGAAGCATGTTTTGTTGCGCCATCAAGCTGAGATTGCTATTACCAGCACTTATGGCACCGGTAGTAAATTTAGCTGCGTGTTCCCGTTGTCGCGAGTTAGTCCCGCTAAATTAGCGAATTTAACAAGCGAAGTTAGCGGCGCTTAAATTAGTAGCGGCTAAAATATCGGGGCTCTTCTGTTATTTCTAGTAGCTCTCTGCGTAATAAATCAAGGCTGATAGCGGTAACCATTTGTTGAAACCACTTTCTTCTGGTGCCGGGGTTAAGCTCAAATAAATGTGTTTTGATCGCGCCTTTACTTCCCCATGCAACCCATACGCTGCCTACTGGTTTTTCTTCGGTGCCACCTTCTGGTCCAGCGATGCCCGATACGGCAATTGCAAAATCCGCCTGACTGCGATTGATTGCACCTAATGCCATCTGTTCTACAACGGCTTTGCTAACGGCGCCATGTTGCTCTAAAGCTGCTGGATCGACCTGAATTAATTGCTGCTTCATTTGGTTGGAGTAAGTGACAAAACCTGCTTCAAATACTGCAGAGGCGCCAGCAATTTCGGTAATAGCGGATGCAATTAACCCCCCGGTGCAAGATTCAGCTGTGGTTAGTTTTAGTTGCTTTTTTTGTAATAGCGTAATGACAGATTGTGCGAGATTGGTACTGTCTTTGCCGATTATATAGTGGCCAATATGCTGTTGGAGATTTTGGTAACACTGTTGTTGTAGGTCAGCGTGTTTTGGATCTGCAATGGTTAGCTTTACTTCTAATAGCGGCATTCCGGCGCGGAAGCCTAGATCAACTTCTTTTGGCCAGTCTTTAAACTCATTGTTCACTAGTTGTTGCAGGCTGGATTCACCAACACCAAATGTTTGAAAGCGTAAGGTGGAAGGTTTGGTGCGCTCGGGATAGCGCACATGTAACGCCTCTAAAATAGTTTGTGTCATCATCTGCCTGAGTTCGCTAGGTACGCCTG
>CALBVI010000139.1 GCA_937969395.1 uncultured Spongiibacteraceae bacterium
CAAAGATTTATAAACATCTTCAGCGCTGAGATGATGATTATCTTCATCAGCAGCTTCCATTAATTGCAGAATTTTTACCCGCGGGAGAGTGACTTTCAATCCAGCTTTACGTAACTCTTGATTTTCTATAGCCATGCTTAATCTGCCCTTAGCGTTAAACTCTCGATTGCGTTATTATCCACTTCCCTGATAGAGAGTGAAACAACAAATGCAAAAATATCTTATTATTTTACTGACTTTGATCATCACAGGCTGCAGCAGCCTAGAATTCCCCGGTGTTTACAAGATTGCCGTCGAACAGGGCAACGTCATTACTCAGGAAATGGTTGATCAGCTGGAGTCCGGCATGTCACGTGATCAAGTGGAATACATCATGGGACGGGCACTAATAAAGGATCCCTTTAATACCGACCGCTGGGACTATATTTACACTAAACGTATCGGCGAAGAAGAAGGGGTAAAACACTATTTAACGGTTTTCTTTGAAGGCGATCTGTTAAAAAGCTTTCAAAGTGATATTGAGCCTAGTCCAGCAGATGTTGCCGAAACCGAAGTTAGTGATACTAACGCGACAGCAGAAGAGCTTACGCCAGAAACAGAACCGTCTTCATAAACACCTTGCCTGTTAGGCTTAGGTAAAAACTACAAATAAAAGCTGATGAATAACTATAGGGCTATAACTACTTAGCTTTCTCAGCTTTTATTTTTGCCGCCCGCTCTTTTCTTACCACTTTCGGATCGGCTATCAACGGACGATAGACTTCTACTCTATCGCCATCACTCAAAACCTGCTCTTTTGGTTTTGTCACAACCTTGCCAAAAACGCCCATTTTTGCGGTCTCAAGCTCAATTTCAGGAAACTGCTTAACAACCCCCGACTGCACCGCAGCATCAAAAACCGTTGTATCTTGCGACACCTGTAAAGCAATAATCTGCTGCCTATCCGGTAACGCATAGCAAACTTCAACATTAATCATTGTCGACTCTGTCATACCCTTTCCGTTATACCTATCTAGTTTATTTTATCTTTTGTTTGAATACGTTTCGCATGTACTCAGAATATTATTTTTTATACAAGGCATGTGCACGATCAACAACAGCGTCAACTAATTTATTAGCCATTGGATTAAAGAGTACCTTAGCCGCCATCGACAATGCCTTACCAGCAAGCGTGAAATGTAATTCTAGCGAAATTTTACAAGCCTCATCACTTAACGCAGTGACTTGCCAAATACCATGAAATTGCTCAAACGGACCATCAATCAGGCTCATTTCAATCTCACCTGGCGGCCGCAGTTTATTACGCGTGGTAAAGCTGTAGTTAAAACCTGCCTTCGACAAATCCAACCGAGCTTCCATCACCTCATCAGTCGCCAATAATATCTCAGAGCCGACACAGCCATCCATAAATTCTGGATAAGCAGCCACATCATTAAGAAGCTGGTAAATTTTGGCTGCGGGATAAGGCAATAAAGCGCTGCGATGGATATCAGTCATAGCATTCAACAATCATATTAATACCAACTATGCATTTTAATAAAAGCTCAGATACAACGACGACACTAAAATAAGCAGTACTGCGGGCGCGGAAATATACCGTAAAAGTCGATACCATAGTAAAAAAAGATAGGGATGCTCAATATAAAATTCATCACGCAATACTTCACGCCGAAGCTTCCAACCAACAAAGACAGCAATCAACAGACCACCAATAGGCAATAAAAGATTCGCTGTTACAAAATCCAATAACTGAAACAAGGATAATCCCTGCCAACTAACATCCGCCCAAATATTAAACGAAAGCGCCGTTAACAAACCTAACACCCAAACAAGAAAAACTAATAATGCAGCTGAAGCAGCTCGCCACCAACCAAAGCGCTCGCTTAACCAATTCACTGTCGGCTCAAGCAATGCCACCCCTGAAGTTACCGCCGCCACAGACACCATTAAAAAAAACAGCGCACCAAAATAACTGCCGTATTCCATATTGCCAAAACCGTAAGGCATCGCAATAAACATTAATCCGGGGCCCATCGCCGGAGCCATTTTTAGCGCGAACACCAAAGGGAAAATAGCCAAGCCCGCCAACAGCGAAACCAATAAATCCAGCAGCACCACAATCGACAACATACCGCTGACTGAACGCCCATCTGGGCTATAAGAGCCAAACACTAACATTGCGCCAACCCCAATCGACAAGCTAAAAAAAGCGTGCCCCAGCGCAATCAAAAGGCTATTGGCTGTTAATTGAGTAAAATCAGGGACGAATAAAAATTCTATCGCGGCAGGACCATCGCCCATTTTAAAACCATAAACAGCCAGCGCACTCAAGGAGAGCAATAATAAGGGCAGCGCTATACGAGCCATCATAGCGATACCAATCCTAGCGCCACTCATACTCATTAATAATATTAATGCCAAGAAAACAGATTGCCACTTAATCAACTGCCAAGGCGAAGACAAGAATTGACTAAAGCTTTCACCGGCAATTTGCACACTGGCGGCATCAAATTCACCAGTAAACAATTTTTCAATATAGGCCAAACTCCAGCCAGCGATAACGCTGTAATAAGACAGAATCAACAAAGCTGCCAACATCCCCAACCAAGCGATTAGCTTCCACCAAGGTGAGGCCACAGCCTCAATAGCAACATTATGTATGGTCGCAACAGGGTTAGCTCGACCACGGCAACCTAAAACAACTTCCGCTATCATTACTGGTAGCGCCACCAGAAAGACACAGGCGATATAAGCCAGCAAAAATGCTGAGCCTCCGTTCTCACCTGCCAAATAAGAGAACTTCCAAACATTACCCAAGCCAATCGCCGCACCGGTAGTGGCAGCAACAAAGGACCAACGACTACCCCAGCCGCGTTTTTTTGTTTGTAAGAAAGATGATGTCATGCAGATTTTCAGTAACTAGCAAGCCTAGTGGCATTGATTGTATTTATTAAAACAACCCTAAAAACAGATATAAATCAGGGCTATATCGGTGTTTACCTTACCCGATCTTAATCATAAGCGCTAAGATTTTGTAAACGTTACACTTTTACGCCTATAGCGATACGCTTTAGCCGCAACACCCGCTATAATCGCGCCCCATGAGTAAAAAGAAACCTAAAACATCTAGCAATACCATTGCCCAAAACAAAAAAGCGCGCCACGACTACCATATCGAGCAAAAATTCGAGGCGGGCGTCGTTCTGCAAGGCTGGGAAGTTAAAAGCGCGCGCATGAGTAAAGTACAAATCACCGATACTTATGTCACCATAATGAACGGCGAAGCTTATTTATTGGGCATGCACTTCACCCCACTCAATACTGTATCGACGCACTACGTAACAGACCCAACCCGTACCCGCAAATTGCTACTCAATCAAAAAGAGATAGCAAAACTTCGATCGGCAATCATGCAAGACGGCCGCACCTGTGTTTGCACTGCACTTTATTGGAAAGGTCACTTAGTTAAAGCTGAAGTCTGCATTGCTAAGGGCAAGCAACTCCACGACAAACGCCAGACCGAGAAAGAAAAAGATTGGAACAAACAAAAACAACGCACCCTGAGAAATGACGACTAATTAACAGACGACTACTGGCTGCTCATTTCAAATTAACAGCCAGTAGCTATCGACACAAAATTCAACTCTAGACCAATACCTCAACTCCCCCTAGCAACACCGACACCACTTATTCAATTGTTCCACTGCACTCGTTTCACTACCAATCAGGCATTACTTGCATCGACATCAATAGTGCTGATATCAGCATCAACCACGCGACAATCCTCGGTCGATTGAACGCTAATAATATAATTGACCTCAATCAATGCAACATAGGCTAAAGTAGATAAAAATGAAGACACAAAGCATTGAAAAAGCTCAGCAAAAACACTAAAACTGTTAGTAAATCTCAAGTGATTACTACTTCTATGCACAGGGCTATCGAGAGAGTATCTCGCCCCTGAACTAGGCGGATTGCACTTTTTAGTAACAGCAAAGCAAGAGATAAAGTCACGCTGCCATCATTGATGGCCCAAAGCTATGCGATCTTCTATTTAAATAGCGATTACTATTCATATACTTTGACCTAGGTCGGTCCTAATATGATAATAGCCGCTTGCTAAACACTAATGGCAAAGTGAACCGCACAACCATCGGGTAATGAAATGACCTTAAGCACAAGTTTCCAGCCACTCTATAAACAAGTCTATGAATTATTGACTACTCGGTTAATAGAGGGCTATTGGAAGCCATCTGACGCACTACCTAGTGAAATGGCTTTAGCCGATGAACTCGGCGTAAGTCAGGGCACGGTGCGTAAAGCCCTCAATAAAATGGTTGCTGAGCAGTTATTGGAGCGACACCAAGGTAAAGGGACTTATGTTGCCGAACACTCTCAAGAAAGCTCCTTGTTTCGTTTTTTTAGATGGCGCGAGCCTAAGGGCGAAAGTCTAATCCCAGAGACTAAAGTACTCTCATCATCACGCCGTACTGCCACCCAAAATGAACAAACACAGCTAAGCCTGCCAGCCAAATCACAAGTCGTCGAACTAATACGATTAAGGTCACTAAAAGGCAAGGCCGTTATTTTTGAAAAAATTATTCAACCGCTATCGATATTCCCCGATATAGACAAAGAGCCCGATACACCCAACTCGCTGTATACGCTATATCAAGAAAAATTTGGCATTAGTATTATGTCTGTTCGCGATGAACTTCGCGTCGCCATAGTACCGAAAAAATACGCAAAACATTTAGGCTTAGCAGCCGGCTCACCAATATTAATGGTAGAGCGTGCCAGTATTAATATTGATGGCAGAGTGGTTGAATGGAGTCAGGCTTATAGCAATACGGAAAATTTTGTTTACTCTGTAGATCTCACCTAGTATTTAGTAACACACTCCCAATATGTGAAAAACAGGTAAAAAAAAGGGGCGATATAATCGCCCCAAAGAAACACAGCACTAAGACCTAGAAGTTAAACTTGAAATTCACGCCGAAGTATCTCTCAGCATCTCGAGGGATCTGGTAACGAAACCCATCACCACTATAAGTCGTTGCGTAAGACTCATCGGTTAAGTTTTTACCGACCAATGCAATAGAATACTGATCATCCGGTGCACGATACGTCAAACTTGCATTAAGAATACTGTAATCAGGAAGCAATACTTCTGGGTTACTCTCCTCATCCTGACCGATATTACCTGACAGCTGCTCATCCGTATAAATATACGAGGCATTAATCACCCACTCATCACCACCACTCATAGGAATGGCATAATCGCCGCTGAGAGAATATTTTAAATCAGGTGCAAAAGGTAAATCATCGCCCAACGTGGTTTCCGCATCAGAGGCTGAAAAACCACCCGACAATCTTAGGCTATCAGTAGCTTGCCAAAGAAAATCGAGTTCAACACCTTCCGTTTCTACATCACCACCATTAGTAAAGCCAGTAGTCGTAGTGCCATCAGATACATCGAAATCGTTAGCTTGAAAGTCTTCAATTTCAGTACTGTAATAAGCAGCACTTAACGACATGCTTTCGCCTGTATATTTATAACCAAGCTCTAAGGATTCTGATTCTTCCGGATTAATAGGGTTAACATCATTTTCACTCATATTATAAAAAACATTGAATGCAGGCCCCTTGTAACCAGTAGCGTAGGTTGCGTACACCATATTCTGCTCATTGATATTCATCTGTAAACCGAGCTTACCGGACAAATTTTCTTCGCTCGTTGAATCTGAGAAATCAGTATCTAAAGCAGCCTGCCTAACACCAACGCCACGACGACCAAACTCATCATTGTTACGACGATTATGCTTAAAGCTAACTTCATCCTCAGTATAACGAAGACCAAATAACAGACTTAATGAATCAGTAATATCGAAGCTACCATCACCGAACACCGCATAGTTTTGGAAATTAGTACTCATATAAGCAGTGGCTGAAACAATATCATTTTGCAAACAGGTCAAACCTAGGCTTGGATCCGCTAAGTTTGCAGCATCAACGATAGCCGTATTGTCATCAGTCACCTGACAGCTGGCATCACGGGTAAAATTACGGGCAGAATCTATATCCCAATAAAATGCACCGACTTGCCAGTTGAGCGTTTCATCACCTGGCGACGCTAGACGAACCTCTTGAGAAAATTGACGCCACTCCTGTGGACCCACATCGTGCAACTGGAAACCCACCGTAGAAAAATCGACCGGCGCAGCTAAATCACCGTTTTGAGAAGTAAAATCGCCTTCACGGAACTCGGTGTTATTCCAGGTTCTTTTTGCCGTAATCGAAGTCAATGAATAGTCACCGATATCTTTTACTAACTGTATAGAGAATGCTGTGGTTGAGTCCTCAGTGCGGGTTGTAAAATCATTATCGACTCTACGCTGATCAAGATCTAAGCCTGAACCGCTAACGAAGACTGACGAATCTAACGGTCTTGATGCATTAGTAGTTCTGGCGACAAGATCAACACAGCAATCATTACTGGCATCGTAGTCTTCTACGATAATCAATGCATTGGTATCGTCACTAACACGAACATCAAACATCGCACGGATACCCTGCTTATCGTAACCATTGACCTTTTCATTGGTGAATACATTATCAATATAGCCGTCAAACTCAGCGTCCATAACCGTTACGCTGGCATTAATACTATCTGTCAGAGAACCCGACACCCGTGTTTTTAATTTATATTCATCGTCCTGAAAAAAGGACATATCAACATAGCCTTCAAATTCTTCGGTAGGTCGCTTGGTAACCATATTAACCACACCTGCCGAAGCATTTTTACCAAACAGCGTACCTTGAGGACCCCGTAATACTTCAATTCGCTCCAGATCATACAAATCACCAAAAGCCTGACCTGAACGCCCCAAAACGACATTATCGACTACCGTTGATACACTTGGTTCAGCACCGATACTGAATGAGATGGTACCAATACCACGTACAGTCAATGCCGAATTTCTGGTGGTGTTACCGGTTCTAATACTGACTGAAGGAACTAAAAGTTGTAATGATTCTAGATTGTTAGAAAAGCTCGAATCAATTTGCTCTGTACCGAGAACCGATACTGCGATAGGGACATCACTTAATTTTTGCTCACGTTTCTGAGCGGTAACCACAACCTCTTCAAGTACAGCAGCTTGCGCCATAGTTGGTATTTGCAACAACACCCCAGTCTGAATAGCCAGCGCTAAAGGCAGCAACCTATTCGATGATTTTTGATTAGCCATATTCAAAATCCCATAGTTTTTTAGTGTATTAATTTTTTTATTTAAACTGCATGACTGCTATCACTTTAAGGTAATTACCCTCCACTCCGACTCCAAAGACAATAGAATAATTACTCTGCAATAAAGGCTACCACACTAAATTAATGTAATACAGCTTATATCTTATATAAGACTAAATAATCTTAAAACACTCCCACATCCAATCAGAAAGAAATATACATAACCTTTATTAAAACCATTTGCGCCAAAAAATAACAACGAAGCAGCACAAACCATCAACTAACATTTATAAATTTTATCGCGAGTGTGCAACAGCCGTATCAATATACTGCGCATAACGCTGATTCCAACGCGTTAAACTAAAATACCATCCAACTACATTAGCTAGCGCAATCAATGCGATTAAAGGCCAAAACATTGGACCAAAACCACCAACAACCCCCACCGGTGAAAACACAACATACAAACCCGCAACACAGGAAAACAATGTTATCGATACCGGTACAGCATAGGCCCATGGCACCAATTCTACTGTGTCTTTACGCTCAAATTGCCAAGGTTTTTCCAATGGTTTTATCAGACCAATAATTAACATGATTGAAATTTCTACTACGAAAAGTATCGCGTAAAGATGAATAAAATGAATAGTAACAATGTCATCAAAAACAAACTTCAATAAACCATAAGCCACGATATGAAAACCAATCACCACTTTCGCCCCCAGTGCAGGCACGCGCTTGGTGAATAAACCAATAATAACAATGGCCACAACAGGTATATTGTAAAACCCAGTGAAAATTCTAATCACTTGCCACAGCCCTTCTTCGGCATACTGCAACAACGGAGAAACAATAAAAGAGAAAACGGCAATAACAAGACTGGCAATTTTTGCCACCTTAATCATTTCTTTGTCACTGACTTTGCTTTTTTTAAGCGGCTCATACACATCTAGACAAAACAGGGTAGCAGCGCTGTTCAGCAATGAATTAAAGGAGCTAAATACCGCACCTAACAGCACTGCCAGAAAGAAACCTGACATATAAACCGGCAATACATCTTTTATTAATTGTGGAAATGCTAAATCAATTGACCGAAGCCCTCCCCCATAAAGATGGAAGGCAATAATGCCTGGCATCATCATCATAAAAGGCACTAACAACTTTAAAAACCCGGAGTAAATAACACCCTTCTGCCCTTCTTCCAGATTTTTGGCACCCAGTGTTCGCTGAATAACATACTGATTCGTACACCAATAAAAAAGGTTGGCAAAAATCATCCCGGTAAAAATAGTCCCAAAAGGAACTGGGTCAGTGACGCTGCCAATAGCATTTAATTTTTCTGTATGTGTACTGGTGACTGTTTTTATACCCTCCATCACACTGCCGTCACCCAAGGCTGCGAAACCTAACACAGGAACCAAGGTGCCAATAAGCAACAAACCAATACCGTTGACTGTATCAGAAACGGCGACCGCTTTTAGACCACCAAAAATGGCATACAAACCACCAATAATACCGACCACCAAAATGGTAATGATCAGGCCATGACTGTAACTCACGTTAAGCAACTCCGGCACATCAAACAAGCGCATGACGGCAATCGAACCGGAATATAAGACGGAGGGAATAGTGACCAAGCCATAGCCCACTAAAAATAAAATCACCGTTAGGCGCCTAACATCATCGTCAAAGCGACTACTTAAAAATTCAGGAAGAGTTGTGAATGCGCCGGTTAAATATCGCGGCAAAAAAATTAACGCCATACAAATAGTACTGATACCGGCCGTCACTTCCCAAGCCATGCTACTCATATTGTAACCAAAGGCTGAGCCATTAAGGCCAATCAGCTGCTCCGCTGATAAGTTAGTCAGCAACATTGACCCTGCAATAAAAACACCGGTTAGTCCTCGGCCAGCAAGAAAATACCCATCTTTGGTATCGACCTCCCCCTTAGTCTTTTGATAAGAAATCCAAGCCACAATCCCCATAAAAAATATGCAGGACCCAAATGTCAGTAGCAGGTCATTGGTTACCATATGGTATTACTC
>CALBVI010000140.1 GCA_937969395.1 uncultured Spongiibacteraceae bacterium
ATAGTAATAATTTATCATTGGCAATCATTTATCTGCCCATGTGTTTTGGTTACTTAATACAACAACAAACATCACAACGACTCCACAAAATTCAACAATGCTTCACGTTGATTTTTTCCCAACTGAACAAAATTTTGTTGAGCTTGTTGCGCTTCACCACCATGCCAAAGAACAGCCTCTTCAACACTGCGTGCACGGCCATCGTGTAATAAAAAGTAACTACCGTTAACCTGCTTACTTAAACCAACGCCCCACAACGGAGGGGTTCGCCACTCATTGCCATTCGCTAAATAATCACTGCGGCCATCTGCCAGTTCAGTTCCCATATCGTGTAACAGTAAATCACTGTAAGGCCAGATTGTTTGCTGGCCTAAATGTTGGTTGTCACCGACTACCGCCTTTGTAACAAAACTGGGTTGATGACAAGCAACACAACCGGCTTGATAAAATAGTGTTCGCCCCTGCTCAGCCGCTACAGAATCTTTTGTAATCCGTCGTTTCGGCACCCCTAAATTTCGTACAAAATTAGTGACTAAATTTAATAAGTGATCAGGCAGCTCCACACCATTAGCGCTGTTACCGTTCGGCGTTTTCACGCAAGATATTTGCTGTTCAGTGCAAGGTTGCTCGGGAAAAAGCGGACTGGTAATACCCACATCACCATTAAAAGCAGCAGCAGTTGTAATATGAAGATCAGCGCGATTTGCCTTCCAACCAAAACGGCCAGCGACATTTTTTTGCGCTTGATAATCCCATACTTGATTGACACGTCCGGAAATACCGTCCTGATTATTGTCTTCCGGGTCAGCTAAGGCATCTATCGCCGCTTGCGAAATCAACTCTAACAATCCCATACCATGAATCGCCGGCGCACTTCGCAAACTAAAAAGCGTACGCTCATCCAACTCACCATAACCAAGCTGCTCTAAACGTAAGGTAGGATAACGAAGCTCGTGTTTTTCACCATCGGGGTAACTAAAGGTTTTTGATTGCCAATCAATATAAACATAAGCTTCTGGGGGCACTTCTTGGTAGTTTGAGAAATCTTTATTGGGGCTGCTATTACGCATTTGATGAGACAGCGCTACCGATTGCCCTTGAATTTGATGGCCATAAGTAGGCTCGGGTACCGCACCATCTTGCTCGTTTTTCCCCGGTATACTTAGACGAACAAAAGCAGCAAATATTGCAGCATCACCATCTGCAGGTAACTGACCTCTGCCGCCATTGATATGACAAGCCAAACAGCTGCGAGCATTATAAATCGGCCCTAAACCATCGCGAGCATCAGTAGTAGCGGGTGCTTTTATCCAGGGTTGGTTAGCTAAAGCTTTACCCGCATAAAAATCTGGTTTTGCTTCAATCGGCATATTGGCCACAGGCAACATATAAGAAGCAAAGGGCCTATAGGAAACCGTCGCTCCACCTCCTGGCAGCAACTCAGAAGTTGACCATTCCGGTGCAGCGACTAACTCATCCGCAGATTTATCGCCGCATGCAGATAACATCGATACAACTAATAGCGCTGCGACGAATAGCGTAACTATTCTTCGAATAAAAAAATGTATATCTTGATTAATCACCACAACCATTCTTTCTTAATTTTCAGTTAACAAAAAGTTAACAAAAATAAAATATTAGTTAAAACGAAAAAACAGGCCAGAGGAAACCCTCGGCCTGTTAACGTCTTATTCTATTGCTTAATCTTTATTGATCAGCCTTGAATAAATTCCTTGTTAGCTTGTCTTATAGCAAACTGTAAGCAACTACAAAAACACTTATCCTTCGCAAGTAGCTTCCGGATCAGTCGTATCACAACCTGACGCATCACCATCAACGACCTCAGCTTCGATTTCCAACTCTTCAGCTAATTCAGCAATTTTTCCAGCCTGTGCATTCAACGACAAAATCGTGTTATACATTGGGCTATCAGTGTTGCGGTTAGCATCCATGATTAAGACATCGACTGGCGAACCGTCACGCGCTGAAGTATCAATTTCTGTGTAATTAGTTTCAGTTTCTGCAAGCAGCGCTTCAAATTCACTTGCTAATGTATCTAAACCATCAACATCTAAATCTGCAATATAATCATCAAAGCCATAACCACTCACTGCGCGATCAGTCGCATCATCAACACCATCTAAAGTGCTATCGTAGCCGGCATAATCACCGTAGTAGCTATTCGAAACACCTTCAGCATTCAACCAAATATCACGGTGTGTGTTATCAGAGAAGCAAGAATGCTCATCTTCCTGAGAGTTCGCACTAAATGAAATTTGCATACGCTCACCGGCCAATTCGCCTTCAGACAAGGTCCCCATACCGGTCAAAATTTCAGTTAACTTTTGAATCGCATCGTCACGGTCAGCAACTGTAGTGAATTGATCACGGTAATTGCCATCTACATTATCCAACCAACCATCGCGAACTTCCTCTAAATCGGCGACAAGTTTTTCTGCAACAACCTGCATAAATTTCAAACGGCGATCAGCATTGTCATCGCTAGTAAAGTCGGTCAAAGGACGCTGACCACCATTGGCGATATTGCTAGCACCATAGGCTTTAACCGCAAGATCGCGATCAGTACCTACAGTAACTTCACCATCGGTATTTAAATCCTGGCCCCACAACATAAATTCGATCGCATGGTAACCAGCGATAACATCGTGCTCATCACCTGCGGTCGCCGTGTTAGAAATAAGGTCAACGGTAATTTCACTCGCTTCATAAACTGCAATAATATTTTGACCACTATCAGTACCATCAACCGCGCCGCCTTCATTAACATCAACGCCATTTTCGGTGACACCAACTTCGTCTGCACCGAAGTCACTTGCATCAACATTTTGTACATAGTCAATTAAGCCTTCACCTAACGGCCAAGCATTAATGTCGCCTTCAAGACCGTCTTCGCTAGCATAGTCAGATGAATCAATAGGGCTTAAACGGAAACGATAAACTTCGGTCTGACCATAAGGCTCACGAGAAACTAACCAAGCCGCTTTAGCTGCAACAAGATTATCTTCTGTTGGCTCTGCAGCAAATGCGTCAATAGCCTCCTCTAACGCTACAGCCGTATCAACTGAATCGTTATAAGCCGCCAACGCGATATCCGCATTGGTTTCTAGTAATAACTCTACATTTGTGACATTGATAACTTCTGCTTGAGTTTCAATTTCTGAATCATCGCCACCGCTACTTCCACCACAAGCCGCCAATATTGAAGCGATAACGCCCACTGTTAATAATTTCAATTTCATAACTTATTCCTATCTCCTATCAATCGATCATTCAGCCTGAAAAGCCACAGGTTACTGTCTGATACTTTTAAAAACACTTCAGACAAAACGTAAAATGTTGCTGCTATTTTTGATGCTTAAATGAATAAAATCACTAGTGCACGCATAAATACATAACGCTATTCTTTTGATAACAAGTCACGACTACTAACAGCTACTGCTTAGCAAAGACCTCTCTAAAGCAGCCACAACCTTGCTTTAACTCAGGTGCGAACAATACCCGAACAAACATCGTAATGCAAATAGTAATTATTCCTATTTAGCTTATTGTTAAAATAACGATTGACCATAAGGATTTTGAGGATAAAATGTCCACTGGCTACTTACTACAATGAACTGAGGAAATTGCTACTTAAGCCTATTAGATAGCGGTCATTGAAAAGTTGCTGTACTGCCACCCGCAACAACCATTAGATACCACGCAAGCCGGAGTTTTTTTGATAACCATACGCCCACACACAGCTAACAATTCCATTTTCGGTATCAGGATTTTTGCTTTTGTCACGCTAGTACTGCTAACGGCCTGCGGTTCAGGTGGCCCTGACACAGAGTTAGAAGCAGAAATTGAACCACCGGAATTTGCTACCCTAGAAACCCTAGGTGAAAGCCTCTATGAAGATGTAAATCTATCGCTTGATCGTACTCAATCCTGCGCTACTTGCCATAATACAGAACATGCCTTTATCGATGATCGTGAAGATAACAATGGCGACATTCTGACCGTCTCTGAAGGTGATGATGAATTCTCTCTCGGTACTCGCAACACCCCTACCGCCGCTTATGCCGCTTTTTCACCGGATTTTTATGAAGGCACTAAGGCCCGCTTCAATAGTCAGCAAGATGATTATGAAGGATTTTTAGGCGGGCAGTTTCTGGACGGCAGAGCTCTCAACCTTGAAGAACAGGCCGAAGGGCCTTTTCTCAACGAACTCGAAATGATGATGCCGGATGAAGAAAGTGTCGTCGAACGCGTAATGGAAGATGCCGACTACATAGAGTCATTCAAATACTTATTTGGCGATGACATTTTTGACGATAGTGAACTGGCCTTCGCAGCAGTCGCTGAAAGTATTGCCGCGTTTGAGCGCACCGATAGCTTTGCCACTTTCGACTCTAAATATGATTTATTCCTACGTGGCAAATTTGATGAATACATTTTATCTAAAGCGGCTGTCGGCAAAGCCTTATTCTTTTCACAAACTGACACCAACTGCGCGACCTGTCATCAACTGGAAGCCAACGCAAACTCAGAAGAAACCTTCAGCAGTTACGAATATCATAATATCGGCGTACCCAGTAATGTAGCACTGACCAATACCAAGGAAAGCCTAGGACAAACGCAGGCTACTGATAACGGCCTGTACGACAACACCGAAGTAGAGGAAGATCGCGGTAAATTTAAAGTACCTACATTGCGCAACGCTGCAGTAACAGCACCTTATATGCATAATGGCGTATTCAGAAATCTTGAGACTGTTATGTTGTTTTACGATAAATATAACAACCCAGACAACACCATTAATCCTGAAACTGGCTCAGTTTGGCTGGAGCCTGAAATTGTTGACAACCTCAACGCTACAGAACTGGAAGACGGCGATATTATGACCGATGATGATGTGGAAGCACTGGTCTGTTTTTTAGTATCACTAACTGACGCTAGTTTTGAACATCTTATTGAAGATGAAATGAGTTCATGTGGCCTTTAATTTTATATACGCTTTAAACGCTAGAGAATAATTACAGTAAGATTCTTGTCCACATTAACAATTTATAATAATTATTATCATTAAAATGTAAAACGAGAATTTAAAACGACAGCTCTGTTCGTATAAATTCTCGTTTTAAAATCTCGCTTTAAAATCTAAAACACGATACATAGATCAATCGATAAACCGATCGATCTCACCTTGTTTAATCAGTAAAACTAGGCGCTGCGCCCATATCCCAAGCAATAACAGAACCGCCCATAATCACCATCAATAACACCATGCAAAAAGCAATTACTGCACTCGAAAATAAAAATCCGCGCTCTTCAGGAATATGCATAACAATGGGTATCCCCACATACAGCAGGTAAACTGCCCAGCCAACTGCAACAAGCGATATCACTAACGCTAACCAGAAGACAGGCATAAAGCCAATAGCCCCGGCAACAAATAAAGGCGTGGCAGAAAAACCCGCAATAGCAATACCCTTCGCAGCACTCGAATTTGAACCATAAGTACTACTCATCCAGTGAATCATATAACCGATGGCACAAATAGATACCACCATGGTGATATAAAACAAGCCAATTAACACTGCAGCACTGTCTTTTGTTAAACGAATATTTTCACCATCGCCAACATGCCAGCCGATGCTCGTCGTTCCGTAATACCATGCCACCGCAGGAATAACCGCAAGCAAGATGGCATATAAGACACTACCAAATAATCCGAAATTGTCTTTATCGGCAATTTTATTCCACTGCCCTTTTGGCTTAATCAGTAAACCAATAACATTGGTAATCATAGTTATTTCCTCGTCAATTTTTTATTGCTTAAAATATTAGTGATGATTTTCATGTTCTTTTTTCGTTAATTCTTCACTCATTAGTTGAGAGCTCATTAATTCAGTGTTCATAACGTCCTGATGCTCGGCATCATCGCCCATACTGTCCATCGCATTGCCCATCACACCATCCATCACACTATGCTGCTGATGACCCGTTGAAAAATGCATCCAAGGTACAGATAACGTTAACAAGCCCATGCCGATAACGGCTACGCCAATCATGGAGCGAAATTCTTTTTGGAATAAAAAAGCTAGCATTTTCTTTTGGCTAACACCTAATGCCAGCATTGCCGGTAAGGTTCCGATCCCAAAAGCCAGCATCAGCAAACTCGATTGTCGCCAATCGGAAATAGCTAAAGACCAACTTAATGTTGAATACACTAATCCGCAGGGTAACAAGCCCCACACCCCACCTAACAGCAATGCCTTAGGGTGAGAGTCGACAGGTAACAATTTTTTAGTCAACGGCTGTAATGGTGCAAACAACTTAGCCCCTAGCTTTTCTAATAAGGCTAATCCCATCCACCATCGCGTTAAATATAATCCCATAGCGATCAATAACAAACCTGCCATCGAACGAAGCACTACTGTTGCTTGAGGAGCAACCTCAACTAAACGC
>CALBVI010000141.1 GCA_937969395.1 uncultured Spongiibacteraceae bacterium
AAAACACCGGTGAGTTAGAGCAAGTCGGCGGATTACCCTATTTAGCCGCGTTGGCTAAAAACACGCCCAGTGCCGCTAATATTCGCGCCTATGCGAATGTGGTGCGTGAGCGGGCTAGCTTGCGTGCGTTAATCCGCGTTGCTAATGATATTTCAGAAAGTGGTTTTAATGCGGAGGGCCGCAGTAGTGGCGATCTGCTTGATGAAGCCGAACGCAAGATCATGCAAATTTCTGAGGAGCGGCCTAAAACTGGTGGTCCCGAAGAGGTTAACCCGCTATTAAAGCGCGCTGTTGAGCGTATTGATGAGCTGTTTAATAGCGATGGTAATATCACCGGTGTCAGTACCGGTTTTAATGACTTAGATGAAATGACATCGGGTTTGCAGGACTCTGATTTAGTTATTGTTGCAGCTCGACCGTCAATGGGTAAAACCACCTTTGCGATGAACCTTGTTGAGAATGCTGTATTGACCGGTGACAAGCCGGTATTGGTGTTCAGTATGGAAATGCCCGCTGAATCACTGATTATGAGAATGATGTCGTCTATTGGCCGTATCAACCAAACGAAGGTTCGTTCCGGTAAGTTGGATGAAGAGGATTGGCCGAAGCTGAGCTCAGCTGTTAGTCGCTTGAAAGACCGCCCTTTATTTATTGATGACACTTCAGCGTTAACGCCAACCGAAGTGCGTTCTCGTGCTCGTCGTATTCAGCGTGAGCATGGCGACCTGTCGATGATCATGATCGATTATTTGCAGTTGATGCAAGTGGCGGGTTCTAGTGAAGGGCGGACAGCGGAAATCTCTGAAATCTCACGTTCTTTAAAATCGATTGCTAAAGAATTTAATTGCCCGGTCGTTGCCTTGTCACAGTTAAACCGTTCTTTGGAGCAGCGCCCTAACAAGCGACCGATTAACTCGGATTTGCGGGAATCTGGTGCGATCGAGCAAGATGCTGATGTGATAATGTTTATCTATCGCGACGAAGTGTATAACGAAGATAGTCCTGATAAAGGCGTAGCGGAAATTATTATTGGTAAGCAGCGTAATGGTCCTATTGGTTCGACCAAGCTAGCCTTTATTGGTCAGTACACCCGTTTTGATAATTTAAGCCTTTCTTATAATGAAGACGGCTATTAATCGAATAATCGAGCCGTCTTTTTTGTGGTCTTCTTCATAAATAAACGGTGAATATTAAATTAGTTACCGATTTTTACCACTTGTATCTCGGGATCGCGAGTAGCACCGTCAGCGCTTAAGCGCTCTAAATAATTCTGCCAATAGGTTTCTTTATTTTGGCTTAGTTCATAAAGATATTCCCAAGAAAAAATTCCTGTGTCGTGGTCATCGCTAAAAAATAATTGCAGTGCGTAATTACCAACGGCTTCGATTGCGTTAATACCGACATTGATCTTCCCTGTTTGTAATACTTCTTGTCCGGGGCCGTGACCTTTTACTTCTGCTGACGGTGAATACACGCGTAAGTATTCACAGCTCAATTCATGGCGTTCGTCGTCACTATAAATTAATTCTAATGTGCGAGAACGTTGGTGCAATTCAATGCCTGTTGGAATGGGCGCTTTTTTTGATGCTGTGTCGTTCATAATATTTTAAAACCTGTTTGATGAAAGTTCATCAGAGACATCAATGTTGATTACAGGATGAAGCGGCTAAGATCGCTATCCTGTGCCAATTCGCCAAGCTTATCATTAACGTAATTAGCGTCGATGGTTAGCTCGGTTTCAGTACTGTCAGTCGCATCAAAAGAGGCGTCGTCGAGTAAGCGTTCCATGACAGTGTGCAGTCTACGCGCGCCAATATTTTCTGTTCGCTCATTAACTTCCCAGGCGGTTTCTGCTAACTGGTGAATGCCGTCATCAGTAAAGCTAATGGTAAGGCCTTCGGTGTTGAGCAGTGCTTGATACTGCTCTGTGAGTGACGCATCGGGCTCAGTTAATATGCGCTTAAAATCATCGGTAGATAATGCTTCCAGCTCTACGCGAATCGGTAGTCGGCCTTGCAGCTCGGGGATTAAGTCTGACGGTTTCGCTAAGTGGAATGCGCCTGAAGCTATAAATAAGATATGATCCGTTTTTATCATGCCGTGTTTGGTGCTGACGGTACAGCCTTCAATTAGCGGTAAAAGATCACGTTGTACACCTTCGCGAGAAACATCAGCGCCAGCGCCTTCAGAACGCTTAGCAACTTTGTCGAGTTCATCTAAAAACACAATGCCATTTTGTTCGGCAGCATTAATCGCTGCAGTTTTAAGTTCATCTTCATTAACAAGCTTTGCGGCCTCTTCTTCCTTGAGGGCTTTGAATGCTGCTTTTACATTCATTTTTGCGGTTTTCTTTTTGTCCTTACCCATATTAGAAAACATGCTCTGCAATTGATTGGTCATGTCTTCCATGCCGGGAGGTGCCATGATTTCAACGCCGACTGCGGAAGCACTAACTTCAATTTCAATCTCTTTGTCATCTAACTCGCCTTCACGCAATTTTTTACGGAACAGTTGACGGGTTGATGATTCTTTCTCTTCAATCTCTTCGCTGTTTCTTGCGGGGGGAAGTAGCACATCTAAAATTCTTTCTTCAGCTGCGTCTTCTGCGCGAAATTTTACTTTTTCAATTTCCTGTTCGCGATGAAGTTTGATAGCAACATCAACTAAATCTCGCACGATAGATTCGACATCGCGGCCGACATAGCC
>CALBVI010000142.1 GCA_937969395.1 uncultured Spongiibacteraceae bacterium
CAATCGAGAAATATTATTTCAGGAAGCCCTGCGTCAACAGTTACATCTTGCTGATGAGGAAATAAAAAAGCGTTTGATTCTGGAAGTTGCTGCCTTCGATCCTGATTACGACCTTGATACTGGCGTTACTAGCGATGAGGATGAGTTGTTATCTATCGCATTGGCAATAGGGCTTCACAAAAATGATTTATTGATTCGGAAGCGACTGATTCAGCAAATGGTATTAAATGCTTATGAATCGGTTGGTGATAGCTTGCCAGATGATCAGGTCTTATTAGAAAACTATCAGCAGGTAATCAACAATAATGATTTGGCGTCAATCCCACCTTTTGAACAAGTGCGTGAAACATTGTTGGATAACTGGCGTCGCGAACAGCAGACGTTGGCTTTAGAGCAAATGATGGGAGAACTACGTGAGGTTTATCAAGTGAGATCGCCTGTTAATGAGAATAGTTCGGAGAGCAAAAATGGCTAAAATTTTTACGTTAGTCTGTTTGTTATTATTTCCTAGTCCATTCTTATTGGCGCATGAGCTAGAGCCCTCGCTGTTGAGATTGACTGAACAGGCTTCAGGTGAGGTGAATGTTTTATGGAAAACAACGCTAGATGCTTCTGGTGAAGCGACCTTAACACCAATATTTCCGTCCTATTGTCAGCAATCTACATCGCCACAACCACGTAAAGAAACTGATATTTTTATGTTGCAGTGGCAGCTGCAGTGCAGTGAGAGTTTAGCGGGCGGTATTATCTCCATTGCGGGTTTAAAAAATTCGACAGAGGCCGCGCTGGTTAAAATCGAATGGCAAGATGGTAGTCGAATACATAAATTACTGAATGCATCGACCTTTGAGTTTGAAGTGTTTGGTGAGCAAACATTATTCGAGCGAGTTCTAGAGTATGGCCATTTAGGTGTTGAGCATATTTGGTTTGGTATTGACCACCTGCTTTTTGTGTTAGCGCTGGTGTTACTGGTCGGCAATAAGCGTTTGTTGCTATGGACGATCACTGCCTTTACCGTTGGTCACAGCCTAACACTATCCCTTGTTGTACTTGGTTTTATGGATTATCCAGTTTCACTGGTTGAATTTACCATTGCCGCCAGTATTTTAGTGTTAGCACTAGAGTTGGTACGAAGAAAGGACGAGCAAACAGCAGCTAACAAAGGATGGGTAGGTTCACATAGCTGGTTGGTAGCTATTGGCTTTGGTCTACTTCACGGTATGGGGTTTGCCGGTGCACTAAAAGAAGTTGGTCTGCCATCAGAAGATATTCCCATCGCGCTGTTTAGTTTTAATCTAGGGATTGAAATAGGACAAGTAATATTTGTGTTAGCGGTATTGTTGCTCATGGCCGCTGCCGGTAAAACCATTAGTCGCTCTAGGCCCGCATTGGCTGCTTGCTGCTGGTGGCTAACGGTTTACAGTATTGGCGGGATATCCGTTTTTTGGTGTATTGAGCGAGGCCTAGGAATGCTTGCTTAGCTTCAATTGGATCGTCAGTGTTCAAATTAGCCTTAACTAAAGAGGGCTAAGCCCCTGGGGTGATTCAGGGGCTGATTAATATCGAAGCAAAACCCTATGTTCAATAGGCGGCACTTTTGATGCCGCCGCAATAAGTTTTTTTAATAATCCGTTTTGACCTCATGTCGCTATGAAATAATATTTTATTCATGGCATAAAAATGCGCACGAAAATTGCATACAGAAATCAACTTACTCATTTTGTTAGTTGATTGTTTATGGAATACAGCTGGTTGTTACTGTCTTCAATATTAGTTTTTTTGATGCAGGCAGGATTTTTATGTCTTGAAACCGGAAAAATACGCAGTAAAAATAGCATTAATGTCGCCGCAAAAAACATTTCCGATTTTATTGTGGCGGCATTAATTTTTTGGCTGTTTGGTTTTGCTTTTATGTTCGGTGATTCATTTCAGGGCATATTGGGAATATCCTCGTTTTATTTTGGTGCAAACAGCACTCCTTATCAGATTAGTTTTTTTATCTTTCAGATGATGTTTTGCGGTACTGCAGCCACTATTTTGTCCGGTGCTGTAGCTGAGAGAATGTCGTTTAGCGCTTACCTTTACACGACTATATTACTCGCCTCGGTTATTTATCCGGTTTCCGGCCATTGGGCGTGGGCATCGCTTTACAATGAAAGCAATGTGGGTTGGTTACAATCGATAGGCTTTGTTGATTTTGCTGGGTCAACAGTGGTGCACTCTGTAGGTGGGTGGGTAGCGCTGGCAGCCATTCTTATTATAGGGCCACGTTTAGGACGTTTTGATTCTGATACGCCTTTCCCCGTGGGCAGTAACATTCCCTTATCAGTATTAGGCACATTACTCATTTGGTTAGGGTGGTTTGGTTTTAACGGCGGCAGTACCCTAATCTTTGGCGATCAGGTGCCAGGCATTCTACTTAATACGACCTTATCCGCTGCTTGGGGTGGAGTGGCAGCGGCGGCTTGCCACTACTATGTTAATCGATATGTGGATGTCACCTTTATTATGAATGGCGTGATCGCAGGTCTGGTCGCGATTACGGCGTCATGTCACGCTGTCACTCCTCAGGATTCAGCCATTATTGGCATGGTTGCCGGTATTATTT
>CALBVI010000143.1 GCA_937969395.1 uncultured Spongiibacteraceae bacterium
AAAAAACTCTTTTGGCAGCAATCCAATTAAGGTTAGGGTAAAGCTTAGACCAGAGGTTACAAAAAAAGCATTATCCAAGCAGCAGCCATCGTGTAACTCATATTAGTCATCAAGACCAAATTCAACCCTAAACTAAGCTGCCGCCAATTCGGCACCATACTCAACATCAACCACATCAAACTGCCGATGCTTAGTCATTAAACTAAACACCACCGGCACAAAGTAAAACGACAGCATCGTCGCCAATACCGTACCACCAGCAATCACCACAGCAAACGGTGGCCAAAAAGCGCCACCATCCAACAGCAACGGCATAAACCCCATCACTGTGGTTATCGTGGTTGAAACAATATGACGACTACAATTAAGCACACACTGAACAATCACATGACTGTCACCGCGAGTAGCGTCAGCATTAGATTTTAATTCTGCCAAAATAATAATCGCCGCGTTGATCGCCAAACCAATCAACCCCATCAAACCAATAATAGATGTAAAACCAAAAGGCCAACCAGAAAATGACAGCGCCAACATACCCAAGCCCGCTGATTGAAAAGCAACGACAAAAACAATACCGCTAATTCTGAAAGAATTAAACGACATCACAACCGCAATCACCAACAAGACCAATAAAGGACCGATAGTCGCTAACAAACCGCCCACTGCGGAATCGCGCTCCGCCTCTTCACCGCCATATGCCAGATCAAAGCCTGCTGGCAAATTAAGCGGATCATTTTCTAGTTGCTGTTTAATTCGATTTAAGACAACAGCCGGCAACACCCCATCGCGGATATAAACCTCAATGGTATTAACCCGCCGACCATCGCGCCGAGGAATCGAAGATAAAGCCGGCTCTATTTTTACCTCGCCTAAAGCTGCAATCGGCACCCCCGTTGCAGGCACACCCGTTGGACGCAAACCCGGTGATAACAACCAAGAATTAACCAATTCAATATCGCCACGCTTAGCCGTAAACGATTGCACTCTTACCGGCAGCGATTGATTTTGTTCTAAAATTGAACCCGCAACCACACCGTCAATACCGCGCTGCAATTCATCCGCAGCAGCCACCAAGGTCAAACCTGCTTTAGCAACTTTATTTTCATCTAACGCCAACCATAATTTAGGCGCAGCATCCCCCAACGTTGAACGTATATGTATCACGTCTTCAATGGCTAAAAAACGACGGCGCAATTCTTCACCTTGCTCTTTTAACACATCAAAACTATCTCCGGTTAAACGCACTTCCACCGGCGCATTAAATGGCGGCCCCTGCTCTAACCGACGAATAATAATTTGCGCTTCAGGAAATTCGTCATCAAGTTTTTTCTGTAACAACGGTACTAACTGATTAGCCATTTCAAAATTATCAGCGGTTAACATTGCCTGCGCATAATTTTGTGCGTTGTCACGGCGTTGCATTAGGTTGTAATAAAAAGAGGGAGAGTTACCACCAATAAACCAATGAAGACGCTTAATACCCTCTTCTTGCTGAACTGATTTAGTAATTTTTTCTGTCAATGCCTGAGTCTGATCAATACTGGAGGACGAAGGTAG
Source organism: uncultured Spongiibacteraceae bacterium (assembly GCA_937969395.1). Classification (GTDB taxonomy): domain Bacteria; phylum Pseudomonadota; class Gammaproteobacteria; order Pseudomonadales; family Dasaniaceae; genus Oceanicoccus. The sequence goes on from CALBVI010000143.1 coordinate 1,558, forward strand.
ATAAACTTCAAAATTAATCATATCTCTATCAGAAGGCGGGAAAAAACTTTCTGGCAATTGGCTACCAAAATAAAAGCCCAACAAGGGAAAAATGCTGACAAGAGCGATAATTTTTTTAGGATTCTCAATACCCCAAAGAATAGACCGTTTAAAAATCGGCGCTATTACTGGTAGCTGCACACCTTCATTAATCCAATGCTCACCAGCATTAAGTTTCAACAACCGACCAGCAAAACCCGCAACAATTAAATGTGAGATTAAATAAGAACCAACTAGCGATGCAATAACCGTGATGGCAATGCCGCCAATAAATTCACCGGAGCTGCCTTCCAATGCAGCAATAGGCATAAACGTTAAAATCGTTGTCAATGTCGACCCTAGCAGTGGTTTCCATAAATGCGCCACCGCATTAAACGTTGCCTGCAAACCGCTATAACCTCGACGCTTATAGCGATCAACGGTATCCACCATAACAATCGCGTTATCAACCATAATGCCTAACGCAACAATTAAACCAGTAACTGACATTTGCTCTATGGGCAAACCAACAAATCGCATACAAGAAAAAGCAAACAAAATAGTGAGCGGTAAAGACAGAGCAACAATCAATGCCGAGCGCCAACCTAAGGTCAGCAATAGCACCGCAACAATCAAACTAAAACCAATCACAATATTTTCAGCCAAATTGTGTAAACGAAAATCCGTATACACTTGCTGGTCAAAAATGATATCGACGAATAAACTTGAGGGTAAAATTCTCTCACTATCTGCTAAGGCTTCTTTTATGCGAGCCGACCACAAATCTCCACGCTGGTCAGGCAACATACGCACACCAACGACTACCGCCGGCTCACCATCGATAATAGCCAAAGTGCTCATTGGCATTTTTGGCTGTCGTGTGACATTCGCTATTTCAGATAACTGAAAACTCGAATTGTCATTATTGCGTAAAGGTATAGCGCGAATACGACCCAATGTATCGAAACCACCTTCAACCTCAACACTCATACGCTGATAGCGGTTATGTAATTCCCCTGCGGCTACTTTTGCATCACTGGTTGAAACCGCACTAACAACATCAGTAAATCGCAAACCGGAGAGAGAGGTTTTTGAAATATCAACATCGACTAAAATTTCTTCTTCGGGGGCGCCGGTTATTTTTATGTAATCCGTTCCCTCAACATTTCTAAGGCGACTTGCCAATTCTTCAGCATAACGCCCCAGCACCAGTAAATCGGCGTCAGCATATTGCTGCTGCCAACGTAAAGCGAAAATCATCGTAAAACCGTACGCACGCTGATCATCTAATATTGGCTCACCAGCACCCTCAGGTAATTGCTTGCTCGCCTCTGATAATTTATCCCGCACTTCGGCCCAAAGATCTTCAGTAGCATCAAAGGAAACACTGTCTTTTAAACTGATGGTAACTACCGATAAACCGGCACTGGAATTTGATGAGATATAATCTATTTCTGGCATCTCACGTAATTTATTTTCTAAGGGTTCGGTAATTAAGGTCTCTACCCTAGAAGCACTAGCGCCAGCAAATGACGTCAATGCAAACGCGGTACGATTACCAATATGAGGATCTTCAGCGCGCGGCAAGGTATTAAACGCCACCAAGCCAGAAACAATAATGACGGCAACTAACAGTAAAATTGCCCTAGGATTACTAAGAAAGCTCTTCATGGTTGATTAACCGCAACACTTGAGTGCAGTTCATATGCAACATCGTCAACTCTAACCACCTGCCCCACCGCCAAGCGATGTACACCAACTGCTACAATCGATTCACCTGAATTCAATGCACCATTAATAAATGCGCGATCACCGCTCATATGTAATAAATGTACACTGCGGGCCTCTAAGCTAAATAATTTTGTTGCGACGGTTTCCGCATCGATGACGTTTTCTTGAACTGGCACAACCACTAATACATTCCATAAGCCCCTAACACTGGAGGACAATGCCGCCGCAGGAATCCAAAAACCCTGCTGCTGCCTTAATTCGGCGAGGGGCAAATACATTAATTCACCATCGACAGAAACGGTATTATCCGGCAGCGCCAGACGAACATTAACCGTGCGCGTCACATCGTTAACTGTATGCCCCACGGCAATGATTTCCGCCTGAATGCCGTTTGCATCAATAGGATTTGCTTCATCAGCACTTATCTCAACAGCACTTTTGACGACCCTGATATGCTCTCCAACCTGTAGAGAAGCAACTAACGACGCAGGCACACCAACTTTTACTTCAACATTGCCGCGCTCTAAAATTTGTAAAACTTCCTGGCCCGCCAACACTGCACCGCCATCTAAATAACGGGTAGATACCTGCCCATCATAGGGCGCATAAAGTGAAGATTTAGCAATCCGCGTCTGTGCAGCGGCAACCGTAGCCTGCTGGCTAAGCAGCTGCGCTGACAACACATCTAACTCCGCATCCAGCTCGTCAATTCGCTGCTCCGCCGCAAAGCCTTTTTTCAGCAATGCCTGCTGTCGCTGCAATTCAATCTTGGCCAATTTTTGCCTGGCATTAATCTCCTGCAGCTGCGCCTCTAATTGCTGTAATTCAACATTCAGCAACTGCACATCAAGACTGGCCAACAACTGCCCCTGCTCTACCAGCTCACCTTCATCAACCAATACCGACTCCAATGTACCGGCTAACTCAAAACCTAATACGACGCGCTGACGGGCTTCGACTCTAGCGACAAAATGACGATTAACTGAATAATTTGATTCAAGTTTTAGCGGATAAGACTTCACTAAGTGATGATAAACCGGCTCATCAACTTCAGCATTACCAGCACCACAAGCGGCTAGAAGGCTGACTATCAGTAAAATAATTAAACGGGATATACAACGGGAATAGACCATAACGCACTCAATATGAAACGCTCAAAAATGACAAAAAAGAACAGCGGGAAAACACTATACAAAAACTAGACTGGACAGTCTAGTCTATTTTTTGTTGAAATAGCGCCTCACCAGAAGTAGAGAGCAGGAGAACACCATCGCCACCACAGCATCAACAGCTGCACCTAAGTACGCAAAAAGTGAAGAGAAGCGCCAGCAGATGATAGCAGCCGCCTCCGATTTATTTCTCAAGCATGGCTTTGAAGGCACCAGCATGGATCAAGTGGCTGAGTTTGCTGGCGTCTCCAAACAAACGGTCTACAGCCACTTTGGCAATAAAGAAAACCTATTCAGCGCCGTCATCAGCTACAAGTGTAAATCACACGCACTCACCAAAGAGCTATTTGCGACTGAGCGCCCTATTCGCGAATTACTAGCAGAGCTAGCGCATCATTTCACTACCCTGCTGATGAGCGAAGAGGCGATTTGCGTCCACCGAATCTGCATGGCCGATGCCGCCCAGCGCTCTAAAATATCGACACTGTTTTGGAATGCAGGCCCCAAACGCCTAACCGAAGACTTTACGCAATATTTAACCGCCCAAGAAAAAACAGGCAACGTTAACTTTAAAGCCACAAACACCACACCCCATTTTGCTGCGCAGCAGTTTTTGCATATGCTCAAAGCAGAAGCCTATATGACCAGAGCCTTTGGCCAACCAGACGATCACAACCTAGAAGAACTACCCGACTACATAGCAAGCTGCGTCGCCATGTTTTCAAAAGCTTATTTAACCTAACCACTTAGCACATCAACTTAACGTACCAACTTAGATGAAACTCAAAAAACACTCTATTAATAGTGTTTTTTAGTCTTAATGCGTTTAAACAGCGACTTGTAAAACCATCTCAATAGGGTCAATATTTACCTCGGTACTTAGTACCTAATTGCCCTCCCATAGGAGAGCCTGCAGGGTACGGAGCTGCGTAAAGCTGTCCCGTACCCATGTTCTTTTTCTCACCATTTCCCAGCCTATCCATCACATTGATCAGACAATATCCAAACCAATATACAAACCACGATTCTCGTCGGCTGTGCCGTGCAATTAGTACTCGAACCTTGCTTAAATCACCTTAATTCAACAAACTCGTTTTAGTAATAGAGCGTTTACTCTATACTAAGCAATCACCCAGTAAGGGTAGTAACGTGCTAGCGTTAAAAACTAGCAAGATCAACGGGGCCGATTTGGATTCGACGCCGGTTACAAAACTTACGTGTGCATGTCGTGATGGTAGCCAATCACGTTAATCCAAAGCTGCAAACTATTAGTTGCCAACGATGACAACTACGGTGCACAACTAGCTGCGTAAGTAGCTCTTTGTAGTACCTTCTAAGGGTTCGCCCTTAGCGGTCATTAGCAAGGTGCCAGTACCGCGTTAATGACCGTCATACAGAACTGGATCGCTGTGAAATCTCGCCTGGGGTGGATCTGCTAAACTTTAATCAGGATCGCTAATTACGCCCTGCCCGTCGGGTAGTATGCGGCTAAATTAATTGACGGAAACTAAGCATGTAGATCACTAAGCAGCGGACTGACGGACGGGGGTTCAACTCCCCCCGGCTCCACCAATACAAAACCTCAACTCGCAAGAGTTGGGGTTTTTTATTAAGGTATTGATGGCAATCATATCGACGCTGAAACCAAGAAACTAAAGGCGCCATTATGAATATCAAGCAAGAGCTACAAAACCTCAAT
>CALBVI010000144.1 GCA_937969395.1 uncultured Spongiibacteraceae bacterium
AATGGTTTTCCAAGGTTACACATTGTTTCCGTGGTTAAGCGTTAAACGCAACGTCATGTTTGGTTTATTAGAAGCTGGCCATGGTGAAGTCGCAGCAGAATCGCAAGCGATGGAATGGGTTGAACTCGTAGGTTTAACGAGTTTCGCTAACAATTATCCACATCAATTATCAGGCGGCATGAAACAGCGCGTCGCTATTGCAAGAGCGCTCGCCAATCAACCCAAAGTATTGTTAATGGATGAGCCTTTTGGCGCATTAGATCCAACAACGCGCGGCAAGATGCAATCACATCTTATGGAAATATGGCAAAACATCGACATTACGGTTGTTTTTATTACTCATGATTTAGATGAAGCGATTTATTTAGCTGATCGAATTTTAGTTTTAAAAGCCAACCCAGGTGAAGTTCAAGAAATCATTGAAGTTCCAATACCGCAACCAAGGAAGCCCTCACACTTATTAAGCGAACAGTTTTTAGCGACAAAAAAACATTTAGAAGAACTGATACACCCAGAAAAAGAAGATGAAAAAGTAGCTATCGATGCTTTGAATATGATCCGCATGGTACACGTTGATGATGAGGTACCCAGCGTACTATAACGACAGGGAAAACTGGACGACCAGTTTTAAAAAACCTGATAAAAAGATTGATAGTAAAAACACAGGACGACCTGTTTATACAAACTTTTAATAATTTTATTAATAGACAGGAGACATTATGGATTCACCAAAAAACGCCTTAAAACGCATCAGTATTTCTCTGCCGGAAAATCTGCTTTATCAATTAGATAATATGGTAGAAGAAAAATCTTGCGACAGTAGGTCTCAAGCGATCATTGATATGATCCACCAAAAAATAACGCAACATCGTTTTGATTACGGCGACGAGATTATGGCTGGAACCATTAATATTGTCTTCGATCACAGCACACCTAATCTGCAAAAAAGCTTAGCGGATATACAACACAAATATCTAGATGAAGTGATCAGTTCACTGAATGTCAATCTAACTCAGTCGCAGACCTTATCGGTCATACTCGTACAGGGCCCCGGCCGGCGCCTTAAAAAAATTGCCGATGAGACTACCACCTTGCGAGGTGTAATTACCGGTCAACTGTTAATGAACTCTGCCATTTTACCGCCAGTTCATCCACTTCCACCCCTCGATTATTAAAAGGCGAGATGATGAAACACGACAATATGAAACTCGATAGTTATACGACGACAATAGATGGGGCTAGCCATTGGTCTGTCATTATCCGTAAAGGCATGCAATTAAAAATTACCGATTTAAACGGTGGCGCCAATGTTGGAATGATTTTTTACAACCCTACTTTACTTAGCGAAAAATTTAACGCCCCCGATACGCTTAAATGCCAGCACACATTTAAATTAACCCGCGGGAATTGTCTCTATTCAGAAATGGGCAGAGTATTTTGCTCTATTACGGAAGACAGTTTTGGCTGGCACGATGCTGTTTGCGGTAACAGTCAGGCATCACATATTAATGAAAACTGGGAACCTAGAAACTACCAACAAGATAGCAACCAATGGCACCAAAACGGTCATGATAGTTTTTTAGTTGAATTAGCAAAATATCAATTAACACCTCGTGATCTTGTTGCCAATCTCAATGTATTTAGCCAAGTATCTAGTGATGATGCAGGTAATCTCACACTGTCTAGGCGATCAGTTGCAAATGACCATATAACACTGCGCTTCGAAATGGATACATTAGTTATCTTGCATACTTGTCCTCACCCGCTGAATAAAGACCAAGACTACCCTTACACGCCGATCGAATTACATTTGTCAAAAGCTGACCCTGTTGAAAGTGATGATTTCTGCATGAATTCAAGACCCGAAAATCAACGAGGTTTTAAAAATAATGCCATTTACCATCTTGGGCTCGACTAATCACATCATCACCATCAAATAGAAAATCAGTGATAAATAGATATAGGTAATAATCATGATTACAGACAGTAAACTCTTAGAGCAAGACGCTAGCTTTAAACAACAGGTTGATGCTGGCAATTATTTTATTAGGAACATTAATAAAGGTCAGACTATTCGCATTGTTGACCTAGAAGGCAATCAAGCGGCTGACACCTTATTTTATAACGCCAATGATCCTAGCGAACGCTATAGCGCGACAGATACAGTCAGAGAACAAGCGAATCTTTATCTTACCGCTGGTACGTTCTTAAAGAGTAATAAGAACAACAACCTGTTAAAAATTGTTGCCGATACCTGTGGACGCCACGACACCATTGGTGGCGCATGTGCAAACGAGTCAAACACGGTTCGCTATGACCTAGAAAAACGCTGTATGCATTCCTGTCGGGATAGCTGGATGCTTGCAATTCAAGAAAATAAAAACTTTGGTTTAAACAAACAAGATATAACTCACAACATTAATTTTTTCATGAATGTACCTATCACTAAACAAGGTGAACTCACCTTTGAAGATGGTATTTCCGCACCGGGAAAATATGTTGAACTA
>CALBVI010000145.1 GCA_937969395.1 uncultured Spongiibacteraceae bacterium
CACCGCAGTGAAAAAGTGTTAGTTATTTGTGCGCGGGCGGCTACAGCCTTGTCGCTAGAAGAGCACTTACGTTTGCGAGTGGGCATGCAATCGACGGTTTTTCATGAAGGTTTGTCATTGGTTGCACGTGATCGCTCCGCCGCCTATTTTGCTGATGATGAAGATGGCGCGCAGGTGTTGATCTGTTCAGAAATTGGTAGTGAAGGGCGCAACTTTCAGTTTTCTCATCATCTTGTGTTATTTGATTTACCGCTTAACCCTGATTTATTAGAGCAGCGTATTGGTCGCTTGGATCGTATTGGTCAGCGCCATAGTGTTGAGATCCATGCGCCGGTTTATGCCAACAGTGCACAACAGGTTTTATTGCGCTGGTATCACGAAGGTATTAATGCTTTTGAAAGCACTTGTCCCGCTGGTTTAGCTTTGTTTAAGCAGTTTGAAGTGCAGTTGCGTCACTGTTTGAAAAACCCTGAAGACAATACTGAGCTTGAGCAATTAATCGCGGCAACCGCTAAACAAGCTGAGCAAACATTGATGGCATTGCAGCAAGGACGTGATCGCTTGCTTGAGCTTAATTCTTGTAATCATGAAAAAGCCGGTGTGATTGTTGAGGATATGGTTGAGCAAGAGCGCCGCCAAGAACTGTCAAGCTATATGGAGCAGGTGTTCGATCAGTTTGGCGTTGAGCAAGAGCATCACAGTGCGGTGAGTGTTGTGTTGCGACCGGGCGATCATATGCTTTATCACACCTTTCCGGCGTTAGGTGAAGATGGCGCGACGGCAACCTATTCTCGCGAAGTTGCTTTATCTAGAGAGGATATGCAGTTTTTAACTTGGGAGCACCCGATGGTCAGTGGTGCAATGGACATGGTGCTTAGTGGCGAGTTTGGTAATACCGCTTTTTGTACGATGAAACTCCCACCACTTAAACCGGGTACATTATTATTAGAAGCTATTTTTATTGTGCAATGTACCGCGCCAAGTGAATTACAGCTACAGCGTTATTTGCCGGTGACTACCTTGCGTATTGTTGTTGATAGTAATAAGACTGACTTGAGCCATGTGTTGACTAGCGCGCACTTCAATAAGTTGGGACAGAAAGTAAATAAACGCAGCGCACAAGATTTAATACAACATGCTCGCGGCACTATTACAGAAATGATTAAGCGCGCTGAAGCTTTAGCCGAGCCACAAATGGCTGATGTATTGGAGCAATCATCTGGGTTAATGCAAACCGAGCAAGTGACGGAATTACAGCGCTTAAAGGGCTTAGCTAGCGTTAATCCTAATATCCGACAGGAAGAAATTGATTATCTGCAAAAGAGTAGTGAAAGTATGCAGCGTTATTTGCATGGAGCACAGTTAAAACTGGATGCCATACGTGTGGGTTTGGTGACGGAAAAGTAAATAATATAATTAGTAAGACAGTCATTTAAAATTTGTTGCGACAAACATTAAGCCGGCATAAAACGTTATGCCGGTTTTTTTATATCAATTTACTACATCGTATTTTCAATGACGTTGCTCATAAAGTTACTCATAAAGTTAAAGTTGCCCATAAAGTTAAGTGCCCGCCTGATTTTATAAATTTCGATCTATCAATGTTTCCCTTCTTTTATATTCAAGGCTTTCACTTCAATGCCATTTGAATAGCTGTGATAAACCTTTTAACCATTTGTGATACTTATGTGATAACTCAATGTCATAGACTTCATACACTTTGCAGACCAAATAAGTTGTTAAACATTAAACAAACAAAGGGTCTCGATATGAAAAAGATAGTCATGACATTAGCGGTAGCGGCTGTAGCTGCAAGTAACTCTAATGCTGCACAGCTTGATATTGAAATTACCAATTTGACTCACGGTAGCTGGTTTACCCCGTTACTGGTTGCTGCGCACTCTGATAGTAGTCAGCTGTTTAGCTCAGGTGATGTAGCTAGTGATAGCTTGCAGGCGATGGCTGAGGGCGGCGATATCACTGCTCTTACCGCTGATCTGACGGCGTTGAATGCGACGATTGTTGGTAACCCTGCAGGTGGTTTGTTAGCGCCGGGAGCAAGTACAACAACATCTTTAGATACCGATGCGGCGCCTGATAATACGCGCTTGTCGATTGTCTCTATGTTGCTGCCAAGTAACGATGGCTTTATGGGTTTGAACGCTGTTGAAATTCCTACCGAGCCCGGCACCTATACCTATAACGTTAATGCCTATGATGCAGGTACCGAGGCTAATGATGAAATGATTGGCAGTGGTGCTCCCGGTGAGGCTGGTTTTCCTGCGCCTGGTCCAGTAGCCGCAGAATCAGGCACTGGTGGTACTGGTGTCGCTGCAACGGTTGAAGGCTTTGTGCACATTCATCGCAATGTATTAGGCGACGATAATCTAACTGGTGGTGAGAGTGATATTGTTAATACGGTACACCGTTGGTTGAACCCTGTTGTACGTGTCACCGTGACTGTTAGCCAATAGGAGTAAATCATTATGAATAAATTGATTGGTTATAGTACGGCTTTTGGCATGGCGTGTTTGCTGTCAGCCTGTGGTAGCTCTAAAAATGACAGGGATGATGAGGTAGAAGTAGAGCCTGAAATAGCGATGTTTGAGGTTACCGCAACTAACTTAACGCTAGCTCAACCGTTATCGCCGCTAGCTGCAATTATCCACAGCAGCGATGCAAGTTTGATGACGATCGGTGAAGCTGCTTCCAGTGGTCTAGAGTTGTTAGCTGAAAGTGGTGATAACAGCGAACTACTCGATTCAATCGAAGGCGCCGCGGAGGCAAGTGGTGCGGGTGTTATTGGGCCGG
>CALBVI010000146.1 GCA_937969395.1 uncultured Spongiibacteraceae bacterium
AGATTCAAGAAGACGGTCAGTTTGATATTGTATGGCAAACAGAAGGTGGTGTTGCTGGTGATGCATGGACTGACTTCTTGCCAGAAAGCGCAAAGTTAATCGCTGATTGGAAAGACCCTGCGATTAATTGTGGTAACTATAATACTGAAACTAAGCAGTGTTCAGGTCAAAACTTCTAACTCAGTTTTAAGCTGATGTATGTCAGTGCAGTATCTGAAAATAGATGCTGCACTGATCCACAATAATAAATAGTCACACCGTTTTAGTTTTCGTTCATTTAGTTTACATCCAGTGCAGGGTATCTCATGAGATATTATTTAAAAACGTTGGCTTTTATGTGCCTAGCGTTAATAGGGTTGTGTTCGCAGGTTTCTTTTTCACAAGAACAGAATTTTGCACAAACGCTGACCTTTGATCAAATTACCGAACAGTTAATCACGGCGAAGCAAACCAAACAAAAAACACTGTTAATCGAGCAATTGGCTGCGATTGATGATGAGCGTAAACAATTATTGTTGGAAGATTTACAGCAAGGTAGTTTTTATTATCGTAAAGAAGATAAACGTCCTGTTTATATTACGCGAGAAGAATCCGGTTACGCACTCACCGATGTTTTGTCGGGCGAAGCCTATGGCGTCGTAAAAAAAACAACAGTGAGAAAAGTCAGTATTAATAACACCTTGCGCAAACAATTAAGAACCGTGTTGGCCTGGGTATCTTTAAGCGACGAAGATGTTGATATCCGTCTGGGGGCGGCCACCGAATTATTAAAAAGTCCTGATAGCGCCAATATTGAATTAATTAAGAGCGTCTTAGCTGAAGAAAAAAATCCAGCAGTAAAAGTTGTCTTGCAGCAAACCTTGGCAGTTATTTATTTAGCCTCGGAGGTGGAGTCTGAGCGCTTGGTCGCCATAGCTGACTTAGAAGAAATACAAAATAAAGAAGTCATGCAAATTCTCGCAAATATGCTAGAACAAAATGAAGCTGGCGAATTTAGTGAGCCCAGCGAAAAAGTAAGAGCGGCGGCAGAGTCAGCGTTAAATGGTATGAGATCAGAAGAAAAGTTTTACTCTGTGGTAGAAAATTTATTTTTTGGATTGAGTTTAGGCTCGGTGCTTTTGTTGGCAGCGGTTGGCCTTGCCATTACCTTCGGTGTAATGGGGGTTATTAATATGGCGCACGGCGAAATGATTATGCTGGGCGCTTATACTACCTATGTTATTCAGATTTTAATGCCTAATTATATTGAAATGTCATTATTGATAGCGATACCGGCGGCATTTTTAGTGTCGGGTATGTTTGGAATCATTATTGAGCGAACGGTTATTCGTCACTTATATGGTCGGCCATTAGAAACATTATTAGCTACGTTTGGTATTAGTTTGGTGCTACAGCAAATGGTCCGCAGTGTTTTCTCTCCGCTTAATAAAACGGTGATAACACCTGAGTGGATGAGTGGTTCTATGCAGATCAATGGTTTCTTATCACTGACGAATAATCGTTTCTATATCATTATATTCAGTTTGATTGTCTTGCTCGGTTTAATCTTTTTGTTAAAGAAAACCTTTATTGGTTTGCAGATGCGAGCAGTTACGCAAAACCGCGCGATGGCAAATTCGATGGGCATACGTTCTAACTGGGTTGATGCGTTGACCTTTGGTCTTGGTTCGGGGATCGCTGGCATTGCTGGCGTAGCGCTGAGTCAGCTAACCAATGTTGGTCCGAATTTGGGTCAGGCCTATATTATCGATTCTTTTATGGTGGTGGTTTTTGGTGGTGTCGGTAATTTGTTTGGTACTTTCTTTGCGGCGATGAGTTTAGGTGTTGCTAATAAATTTATTGAGCCCATGGCTGGCGCAGTGCTAGGTAAGATTATTGTTTTGGTCTTTATCATTTTATTTATTCAATGGCGACCACGGGGCTTATTTGCTCTGAAAGGTCGGTTTGTAGAGGACTAGAATATGACTAATACAGCATTTAATCCTCGTTCTTTATTAGCTAGTGACGTTGGCGGCAGACGTTTGTTGATGGTGTTGCTAGCCATTGCTATTTTCGTACCGATATTAAACTTGGCGGTACCTGAGTCATCTGTTTTTCATGTATCTACTTATACCGTGAGTTTGGTCGGTAAATATCTTTGCCTTGCTTTATTAGCGTTGGCGGTTGATTTGATTTGGGGTTACTGCGGTATTCTCAGTTTGGGTCACGGTGCTTTTTTTGCGCTAGGCGGTTACGCCATGGGCATGTATTTGATGAGACAAATTGGTGACCGTGGTGTTTATGGCAATCCAGAATTACCGGACTTTATGGTTTTTCTAAATTGGCAGGAGTTACCTTGGTATTGGTCTGGTTTTGAAAGTTTTGGTTTTGCGATGTTAATGGTGTTGTTGGTGCCAGGAATATTAGCGTTTATATTCGGCTTGTTAGCTTTCCGCTCTCGTGTAACCGGCGTCTATTTTTCTATTATTTCACAGGCATTAACTTATGCGTTATTGCTGGCCTTTTTTCGCAACGATATGGGCTTTGGTGGCAATAATGGTTTAACGGACTTTAAAGATATTCTCGGTTTTAGTTTACAGTCAGATGCTACTCGCGCGACGTTATTTAGTTTAACCGCTATTGCCTTATTACTATCCTATTTACTTTGTCGCTGGATTGTCGATACGAAATTAGGTCGTGTGTTAATCGCAATCCGCGATGCGGAAAGCCGCACCCGTTTTACCGGTTATAAAGTCGAATACTTTAAAGTATTTGTTTTTGTGTTGTCGGCAATGATTGCCGGTGTTGCTGGTGCGTTATACGTACCGCAAGTGGGTATTATTAATCCGGGTGAATTTAGCCCTCTAAATTCTATTGAGATTGTCGTCTGGGTTGCCATCGGTGGTCGCGGTACTTTATACGGTGCCGTGCTAGGTGCGCTGTTAGTTAATTATGCTAAAACCTATTTCACCGGTGCGATGCCAGAAGTGTGGTTGTTTATGTTAGGTGGCTTGTTTGTTATATCGACTATTTATCTGCCAAAGGGTGTTGTCGGCGTATTTCAAAAATTCAAATCTAAAGTAGCAGTTGAACCAGATGATCCGTCGATTCAATCTAAGGAGGCTGCATCATGACTGTGTCGCATATTAATGATGATGCCATCCTTTATGTGAATGGCGTCAGCAAAAGTTTTGATGGCTTTAAAGCACTGAACAATTTATCGCTTATTTTAAATAAGGGTGAGATGCGCGCCATTATCGGTCCTAATGGTGCCGGTAAAACCACTATGATGGATGTTATAACCGGAAAGTTACGACCTGATACTGGCGAGGTTATTTTTGGCGATAATATCGATTTAACCAAATATGATGAAGCGGAAATTGCCAACCTGGGTATTGGTCGTAAATTTCAAAAGCCAACAGTGATTGAAAGCTTAACGTTGTTTGAGAATCTGGAGCTGGCGATAGCGGGCCATCGCAGTGTCTTTCAAGCACTCTTTCATAAACTGAGCGGTGAGCAAACCGATCGCATCGATGAGGTGTTAGATTTAGTTGCACTGCCTACTCGACGCAATGAATTAGCAGGGGCTTTGTCCCACGGGCAAAAACAGTGGCTAGAAATTGGTATGTTGCTGGTACAAAATCCTGAGCTGCTATTAGTTGATGAACCTGCCGCAGGTATGACCGACGCAGAGACAGAAACAACGGCAGAGCTACTCAAAAGCATTACCGGTAAACACTCGGTGGTCGTTGTTGAGCACGATATGGATTTTATTAAAGCACTTGATACTACTGTTAGTGTATTGCATGAAGGTTCGACATTGGCCGAGGGTCGATTAGAAGATGTGCAAAATAACGAACGTGTGATTGAAGTGTATTTGGGGCGATAAGCGATGTTAGAAATAAAAAATATCGATCTGCACTATGGTGCGAGCCAGGCATTACGCCAGGTTTCTTTAACGGCTGAAAAGGGCCGAGTAACCTGCTTGTTAGGTCGCAATGGTGTAGGTAAAACGTCAACATTGCGAGCAGTGTCAGGACAGCAAAAAATCAGTGCTGGCGATATTATCTGGGAAGGTAAGCCGATACAGCGTTTAACCGCCGCTGAACGTGCACGTTGTGGCATTGCCTATGTGCCACAGGGTCGTGAAATTTTTTCGCAACTGACAGTGCTTGAAAACCTGCAAACGGGTTTTGCTACATTGCCTCGAAAAGAGCG
>CALBVI010000147.1 GCA_937969395.1 uncultured Spongiibacteraceae bacterium
CATTGTGAGTTGCTGTTGGTTTAACGCTGTGAGTAAGTCCACAGTTGCGTAAACTGATAACGTGAATAAGCTATCTTCATGCAGTATTTGAACAAAGGGCTATTATACTGAAACCGCTGTTTTTGATGATATAAATATAAGGAAAACCATGGATATTACCGAGCTACTCGCTTTTAGTGCCAAACAAGGGGCTTCGGATTTACACTTGTCAGCAGGTCTACCACCGATGATTCGTGTTGATGGTGACGTTAGGCGTATTAATTTACCGCCTATGGAGCATAAACAGGTTCATGGTTTGATCTATGAAATCATGAACGATAAGCAGCGAAAAGATTTTGAAGAGTTTTTAGAGACGGATTTTTCTTTTGAGGTTCCCGGCGTAGCGCGCTTTCGTGTTAACGCATTTAACCAAAATCGTGGTGCTGGCGCGGTATTTCGTACCATCCCTTCTAAAGTGCTATCGATGGAAGAGTTGGGTATGGGACAAGTGTTTCGCGACGTGTCTATGGTACCGCGAGGCTTGGTACTCGTAACGGGACCAACGGGTTCTGGTAAATCGACTACCTTAGCAGCGATGATGGATTTTATTAATGATAATAAATATGAGCATATTTTAACCATCGAAGATCCTATCGAATTTGTCCACGAATCAAAAAAATGTCTAGTAAACCAACGTGAAGTTCATCGTGATACGCATGGGTTTAACGAAGCGTTGCGCTCGGCCTTACGTGAAGATCCCGATATTATTCTGGTTGGTGAATTGCGAGATTTGGAAACCATTCGCCTCGCTATGACGGCTGCCGAAACCGGTCACTTGGTCTTCGGTACCTTGCACACCACCTCAGCGGCAAAAACCATTGACCGAATCATTGATGTATTCCCCGCTGAAGAAAAATCCATGGTTCGTTCTATGTTGTCGGAATCATTACAGGCGGTTGTCGCACAAACACTGTTGAAAAAATCGGGTGGTGGCCGTATTGCTGCTCATGAGATTATGATTGGAACCTCGGCGATTCGTAACTTGATTCGTGAAGACAAGGTCGCGCAAATGTATTCGGCGATTCAGACTGGCGCTGCTGTTGGTATGCAGACTATCGATCAATGTTTATCTGATTTGATTGATAAGCGTCTGATTACCCGTGAAAGTGCACGTGAGAAAGCTCGCTTCCCTGAAAACTTTTAACGTTTTAGATTAGATTGAGAAATAAGATCAAACGAAAGTAATTCGTTTTAGGAAAAATAATGGATATTGATAAGTTATTACAAGTGATGGTTGAAAAGGGCGCGTCGGATCTTTTCATTACAGCCGGAGTACCGCCTTCGATTAAGGTGCATGGTCGAGTTGTGCCAGTAACAACCAGCCCACTTAGCCCAGAAAAAACGCGGGAAACCGTATTAGGTGTGATGAATGAATCGCAGCGAAGAGAGTTTGTCCGCGATAAAGAATGTAACTTTGCGATCAGTGCCCGTGGTATTGGTCGTTTTCGTGTCAGTGCTTTTTATCAGCGTAACTTAGCAGGTATGGTGCTGCGTAGAATCGAAACCACGATTCCGCGGGTTGAAGATTTGGGCTTACCTGATGTAGTTAAAGACTTATCAATGACCAAGCGCGGTTTGGTTATATTTGTTGGTGCGACGGGCTCGGGTAAATCGACCTCGCTAGCGGCGATGATTGGTCACCGTAACCGCAATTCCAAGGGCCATATTATTTCAGTAGAAGACCCTATCGAATATATTCACCAGCATGAAGGCTGCATTGTTACCCAGCGTGAAGTGGGTATTGATACGGACTCATTCGAAGTGGGTTTGAAAAATATGTTGCGACAAGCGCCCGATGTCATCATGATCGGCGAAGTTAGAACCCGTGAGGCGATGGAGCATGCGATTGCTTTCGCTGAAACAGGCCACCTTTGCCTGTGTACTCTACACGCCAACAACGCAAACCAAGCACTTGATCGTATTTTGCATTTTTTCCCCTCGGATCGACATGGTCAGTTGTGGATGGATTTGTCGTTGAATCTTCGATCTATTGTTGCTCAGCAGTTAATACCCACCCCTGACGGTAAGGGCCGTCGAGCCTGTGTTGAAGTGTTGGTTAATACGCCACTGGCACAAGATATGATCCGTAAAGGCGAAGTTCATCAGTTGAAAGGTTTGATGAGTAAGTCGAATGAGCAGGGTATGCAGACCTTCGATCAGGCGCTTTACGAGCTTTACCTCGCGGGTGAAATTACTTACGAGGATGCCTTGGCGCATGCTGACTCGGCTAATGATTTACGCTTGATGATTAAGTTAGGTGATGAGGATGTAGGTGATCAGCTTGATGCGATTGCAGGTGATTTATCCTTAGAAGAAGATCTTGAGCATGAGGCTGGACAAAATTTTAGGCGTTAATGATTACTTATCATTAGCTTCATGAAAAAGCGGTTTAATCTTATCGGGGCCTGCTTGCAAACCAGCCCTCTAAAATAATCTTAGCTGCCAAGCTGTCAATGCCGTTTTGTTTGAAGTTTCTGGAGCCACTGGCAGCAATGATTTCTCCCTTAGCTTCAAAACTACTGAGTCTTTCATCGGCCATTTCATAAGGTAGGCCAAAACGCCCGTGTAGTCTGCGGGCGAATTTATCGGCTCTTAGGCCCAATTCAGATTGGCTGCCATCCATATTAAGAGGAAGTCCGACCACCAGTAGGTCAGGCTGCCATTCATCAATCACTTTTTTAACCGCAAGCCAGTCCGGTGTGCCGTCTTTTGCTTTTAGTTCAGTAAGTGCATTGGCTGTGGCCGTGACGGTTTGCCCAACAGCAATACCGATGGTTTTGGTACCGAAGTCAAAGCAGAGAATAGTTTGGGCAGAGCGTTGCTGATCAGGCATTGATTAAGCGTGCCCTGCCTGTGGTGACATCAGTGCTAAATCAATACCCAATTTAGCGGCTGCCGCTTTGGCGCGCTGTTCAATGGGGGTATTAAATATAATATCGTGGTCGGCGGGGGTGGTTAGCCAGGTGTTTTCGGCTAGTTCGCTTTCTAGTTGTCCCGCTTCCCAGCCAGCAAAGCCAAGTGCCACTATGCTTTGCTGCGGGCCTTCATCGTGGGCAATAGCGGTAAGAATATCTTGTGATGTTGTCAGTGCCACATTGGCTGAGATTTGCAGTGTTGAATCCCACTTCTCGCTGGTATTGCGGTGTAGGACAAAGCCTCTGTCCATATGCACTGGGCCGCCAGCTAAGATGTTGTCTTCATGAAGAGTGCTGATATCGGGGATTTCAAGGTGATTAAAAATTTCATCCAGTTTCAAATCTAATGGATGATTAATCACGATCCCCATCGCTCCCTCTTCGGTATGCTCACAGATATAG
>CALBVI010000148.1 GCA_937969395.1 uncultured Spongiibacteraceae bacterium
GTTAGCGATGGTTTTAACCCCAATACGCCAAGTATTAGTTATGGCCGCATCAACGACTATTATCTTTCTAAGTGTGGCGCTTATTGGCTAAATTTACACGACGACTTTGTTACCGGTAATTTAATTAATGGCAAACGCTGGGAATGGGAAAACGAAGAAATGAACCCCGTGCTTATCGATTTAGTTAAAGCGTATATAGACGGCATCATTCCTATTGAGGCATTAGCTGCTGCAGCAAAACCACAAACCGCAGCAAAAAAACTTATGTTGGAAACCCGTAACTTTATCGATACACAGGTAGAGCCGCTTCCCTAACGCTCTGCTTTATTAGTATTTTTATTTTCAGTCACGCCCTTAGTTTTAAAGCTAGCGTCAACTCATCTAACATTCTCAATGACATCCCCCAAATTCTTTGCTCATTATAAAAATAACACGGCAATGTCATTTCTATATTTTGCCGTGTTATTTTCATGCTTTGCCGATTGTTTTTATTTACTAAAAAAGAGAGCGGAATCCAAACAACCTCAGCAACCTCATAATTAGCGGTCAACTCTGGCACTTGCTGAATAGAAAACAAATAAGGTGTAACCACCATAGGCTTACGCCATCGATGTGGCTGCGCCAACAGGTCTGATAGCCTGCCAACAACATCTGTATGCTGCTTCATATCTAGGCCTATCTCTTCCCAACTTTCTCGTGTCGCCGTATGCAGATTATTACGGTCCGACTGCTCAGCTCTACCACCAGGAAAACCCATTTGCCCCGACCAGGGATCACCTTCCCGCTCAGCACGCTTAATCATTAAGGCTTCCAGCCCACATTTCCCCTGACGCAAAATAATAGCCACAGCCGCACGTTTACAAAAACGGCGATACCACTTCTTCTTAGGCTTTATTGCGGGCAAACAATGACTAGCCGCTTCTAAGCGATCAATTAACAAACTTCTTCCTCAATATTATCTTCATAGTTAAACCAGTAAGGCATAATAGCAGCCTATGAAAACAAGCATTATAAAATTCAATTCCCTTTGGGCATCCTATCGTGTCGACCCAGTGTTACGCGATATTAATTGGCATTGGCAACAAAACCAACAATGGGCCATATTAGGCAATAATGGCGCAGGGAAAAGTGCGCTAGCCGATGTTATTAGTGATCAACTACGCCCCCAGCGCGGCGATATTCAGAGAGCACCGTTTATCGATCCAGCCAAAGACATTATTCACCTAAGTTTCGCGCTGCAACGACAGCTGATAGAACATGATATTCGTTTTGATGATAGCGAAACTCGCAACGACGCTTTCGATGTTGGCACCACGGTAAAGCAAATTATTTTGCGTAAGCACCGCGAAACCAAAAATTTTATGCCACTAGCAAAACGCTGCGGCATTGCTCATATTCTTGATCGCGGTATTCGCTTTGTTTCAACGGGTGAAAGCCGCAAAGCCCTACTAGCAAGAACGCTTTATCATCCACCGAAACTGCTTATTTTAGATAACCCGTTTGAAGGTCTCGACCGAACATCGCAAGCTGATTTAAAAACGCTGATCAATGAATTGCTACTAACGCCACTTAAAATACTTCTGCTCATTAAACAAGCCGACGAAATCCCGGAGAATGTAAGCCATATTTTACACCTAGAAAAAGGACGCGCGATTGAAGCGGGAGAAAGAAATACAGTCTTAAATAATATCAATGTTATAAACGACGGCTTAGGCACCACGTCTTCGAAACATTCTCGACTATCACTAGCAATCCCTGAATTACCACCCGCACTAAAGCGTCATTACCAAATACCTCAAAACCAGCCTTTGCTCGAACTCCAAGGAGTCAATGTTAGCTATAACGATCAAAGTATACTTAATAATATTAACTGGCGATTTAATCATCACCAACATTGCGCCATTATCGGGCCAAATGGTGCAGGTAAATCAACATTGCTGAGTATGCTTTATGGCGATAATCACAAAGCCTACGGACAAAATATTAATCTATTTGGCAGGCGGCGTGGTAGCGGTGAAAGCGTATGGGAAATCAAACAGAAATTTGGCATTGTCAGCACCAACTTACAACTCACTAATATCAAACGTATGCGGGTCGCTGAAGTCATTGCTTCAGGCCTCTATGATACCATTGGCCTTTATACCCAATGCCAAGGCAAAGAAAAATCCATCGCCCTTAGCTGGTTACGTATTATTGGCTTAGAGCATATTGCCGAAAAACAATACCAACAATTGTCTTTTGGACAGCAGCGACTAACTATGCTGGCTCGTGCCATGGTGAAATCACCGCTAATTCTAATATTAGATGAACCCTGTATCGGCCTAGATCAAGAGCATCGCCACTTTATACTTGCGCTGATTGATAAAATTGCTGAGCGAGGAGACTGCCAAATTTTGTACGTCAGCCATACTCAAGAAGAGATGCCGCAATGTATTAATCAGCAACTGAGATTAATATCGGCGGACAGCGGAGGATACACCGCAGAAGTTACCGGGCACCAATAATTAGGCATAAAAAAACCGAGCAACTGCTCGGTTTTTTTATGCCCAAAAATCAGGACAATTAAGCAGCGCGCTGCTTACGACGAGCATAACCAAGCCCCATCAAACCTAGACCTAAAAGAGCTAAACTAGAAGGTTCCGGTACACTAGCTTTAGCTGTTTTAACAGCCAAGTAAGAGTGACCTATCCAGAAATCACCCTTCTTAGAAGTAATGCTTACTTCCAAAACACCATCAGTATTAAGACCCAACAAGGCATCGAAACCTAATTTGGAAGCAAAACTCTGAGCGCCTTTCAATATAGTTGTTTGGACGTTTTCAATAGAAAACTCAAACCTTTCCTTTGAATCCCTACGAGAATCATCCCAAATTTCTATACCAATTACAGCTTTCAGAGCAGAACCCAGAGTGAAACCATTATCATTCAAGTCGTGCTTATAACTAAAAGTATCACCTTTAGAAATTTTCTCTTTTTGCTTTACTTCATCAAAAATCAATCCAGCTGAACTGCTCATGCTAAAACACAAAGCAAGCGCTAAAGCCGCAGGCTTAAGTAGTTTAAATAACATTTTTATATCCCTTAAAGATTCTGTAGCTCGGCTACCGCCCTAACTTTAAATAATAAAGCTAAAGGGGCCCGTGGCTTTCCGTCCCTTTTTCTCAAAAGGTTTGGCGTCAAATTAAATTGCTAAAAGCGAAAATTTTAATGCATAAATCACGCCAAAAAATAAAAACCCCTACCTTTCAATAAGTTAATTATAAAAAGTATATTTATCACACTAAAAATGTAAACTATTCCGACATTTTAGCGACCCCCAATTAATCCAACATCAAAACAACCGCTTAAACCATTTCCACACGCTAGGCAGCGTCGGCTTACAACTCGCTTTTTCAATCGGCGCAGAACCCTGTAGAAACGGCACATAACGCGCGCCCTCACAT
>CALBVI010000149.1 GCA_937969395.1 uncultured Spongiibacteraceae bacterium
GTGTCTTTGCCAGCTTCTCTGACTTAAGGTCAGCGCAGCAAATATTAGACAAGCTTCCCGGTAGATTAAGCGGATTTATTGCACGAGGAGTTAACCTCTCCCCTACGCATAAAGCGCTGAATTTAGTAGACTAGAGCTAACAAATTAGTCACTCCTGTAGTAACCCGTTATTGGGGCGTCGCCAAGCGGCAAGGCACCAGGTTTTGATCCTGGCATTCGGAGGTTCGAATCCTCCCGCCCCAGCCAATATTTAGTAGTAATGCTTGAGTTACCGAGCAGGTTGGAAACGCGGCTCAACTACCCTGTAAAAATGGGAGGGTTTGAACCGTTAAGAGGTTTGACAAAATGCTCAGCATTTTGGATGGAGCCACCGGCGACAGGGCAAAGCCCCGAAAGCCTGCGGCTTGAGTCAATCCTCCCGCCCCAGCCAATATTTATACTCACAAACGTTAACGTTTGTGAGCTGAAACTGCAGCATGAAGCTCACCCTTTCAGCAAAACTGAAACATAACAAGAAAGCCAGCGGCCGGGCAACAAGACAAGCCAACAGCTTATCTGCCCTCCCTACGACTTTCATCAATATTTCAACAACAAGCCGACGACAGGAAAATACCCGTGTCTAAATTGATGGTTTTTACTGGTAACGCCAACCCTGAACTTGCCAAGAAAGTGGCCGATCAACTGCAGCTACCCGTAGGTGAAGCAGACGTCGGTCAATTTAGTGATGGCGAAATCGCTGTTGAAATTCAGGAAAACGTTCGCGGCGCTGATGTTTTTATTATTCAATCGACCTGCCAACCAACCAATGACAACTTAATGGAATTGATTGTAATGATCGATGCCATGCGCAGAGCTTCAGCTGGACGTATCACAGCCGTTGTTCCTTATTTTGGTTACGCCCGTCAAGATCGTCGCGTTCGCTCTTCACGTGTACCTATCAGCGCCAAAGTGGTTGCAGACATGATGACTGGAGCCGGTGTCGATCGCGTACTAACCGTTGATCTACACGCAGAACAAATTCAGGGCTTTTTTGGTGTTCCCGTTGACAATGTTTATGGCTCACCAGTATTACAGGACGATATCAACAGACAAAACCACCCTAACATGATGGTTGTCTCACCTGATATTGGCGGTGTTGTTCGTGCTCGCGCAGTTGCCAAACAGCTAGACGATTGCGACTTAGCTATTATTGATAAGCGTCGCCCACAAGCTAACGAAGCTCAAGTCATGCATATTATCGGTGAAGTCGAAGGACGTACCTGCGTTATCGTTGATGACATGGTCGATACTGCCGGCACACTTTGCAAAGCAGCAACAGCCCTTAAAGAACACGGCGCAGCTAAAGTCGTAGCCTACTGTACGCACCCAGTACTGTCGGGCAAAGCAATGGAAAATCTTAATAATTCTGACCTAGATGAATTAGTCGTCACTGACACTATTCCTCTTAGCAAAGAAGCAAAAGCTTGTAGCAAAATTCGCCAGCTAACCATGGCAAACTTACTCGCCGAATCTATCCGCCGAGTCAGTAACGAAGAATCTATCTCGGCCTTATTTAGATAAGCCGAAACATAAACCACTCTGTCTTCACTAACGAATACAGAGTTTTAATGAAGCTACCAACGGTATAAAAACCCCAGTAACTTCACAATCCACGCCAATACTGGTCGCAGGTATAGCGTGTTTCGCTGAAAGGAGACGATTATGTCTAGCGAGTTTACATTAGATGCACAAGCCAGAACTGACTTAGGGAAAGGTGCGAGCCGCCGCCTACGTCGTCTGGACAACAAAGTACTAGGTATTGTTTACGGCGGTAAGAAAAAGCCAACACCAATCACTTTAGCTACTAACGAAGTTGTTAAGATTACTCAAAACGAAGCTTTTTTCACTAGCCTAGTTGATCTTAGTATCGACGGAAAGTCTGAGTCTGTTGTTGTTAAAGACCTACAGCGCCACCCGGCTAAAGACACTGTTATGCATATGGATTTTCTTCGTGTTAGCGCGAAAACTAAAATCACTATGCACGTACCTTTACACTTCATTAATGAAGATACTTGTAGCGGCGTTAAAGTTGACGGCGGCACTATCTCTCATGCAATGAATGACATTGAAGTGATTTGTCTTCCTAAAAACCTACCTGAGTTTATTGAAGTCGATATGGCTGAAATTAACGCCGGTGAAAACGTACACATCTCTGACTTAACCTTACCAAAAGGTGTTGAGAGTGTTGCGCTAAACCACGGAGCAGATCACGACTTACTGATCTCTGCAGTTAATATAGCTCGTGGCGGTTCTGACGAAGACGAAGATGCAGCAGCACCTGAAGCTGAAGCTGGCGAAAGCGAAGAGTAATTCTACGCTAACAGTGGTAACCTTTTTGGTTATCACATGCCGAAAATGGGGACGTTGTCCCCATTTTGTTTTTTCAGACATTTTTCAGAAGAGAACCAAGAGACTCTACCATTGAGCGACATTAAACTCATTGTAGGACTGGGAAACCCCGGTCGTGAATACGAGCAAACTCGGCACAATGCCGGCGCGTTATTCGTAGAAGAGTTAGCACGACTTCAAAACGCCCCACTCAAAGCAGACAGTAAGTTTTTCGGTTTAACCAGCCGCATCAATATTGACGGCCACGAAATTCGTTTACTGATACCGACTACTTTTATGAATCGCAGCGGTAAAGCTGTAGCAGCGATCAGCCAATTTTATAAAATCAACACAGAACAAATATTAGTTGCCCACGACGAACTTGATATCGATGCAGGTACCGCACGCCTCAAACAGGGCGGCGGTCATGGCGGCCACAACGGCTTGCGCGATATTATTGCCCAATCAGCTAACAACAAAAACTTTCATCGCCTGCGTATCGGCATCGGCCATCCAGGCTCAGCAGATCAAGTATCTGGCTACGTGCTAAGCAAAGCACCACAAGCAGACCATCAAAAGATGCTTGATGCTATCGATGAATCCATTCGCTCACTCCCTGACGCTATTAATGGCGACTGGAGCAAAGCGATGAATTATTTACACACCTTTAAAGCGTGAACAGCGAGAAATAGCATGGGATTTAATTGCGGTATAGTCGGCCTACCAAATGTAGGTAAATCTACTTTATTCAATGCACTGACCAAAGCCGGTATTGGCGCAGAAAACTTTCCATTCTGCACCATTGAACCCAATTCAGGGATCGTACCTATTCCAGATCCACGTCAGGATAAGCTTGCTGAAATCGTCAAACCTGAACGCGTTGTGCCAACCACAATGGAATTTGTCGACATTGCCGGCTTAGTTGAAGGCGCATCAAAGGGCGAAGGACTAGGCAATCAGTTTTTAGCCAATATTCGTGAGACTGATGCTATTGCGCATGTTGTCCGCTGCTTCGAAGATGAAAACGTTATTCATGTTGCCAACAAAATCGATCCCGCCGAAGACATAGCCATTATCAATATGGAACTGGCTCTCTCCGATTTAGAAAGCGTTGAAAAACAGCTGCAAAAAGTAACTCGCTCTGCGAAAGGCGGCGATAAAGAAGCTGTCGTACAAAAAGCTTTAATTGAGCGATTGATTCCGCATTTATCTGAAGGCAACCCTGTACGCTCACTTGAATTCAATGAGTCAGAGCAAGAGGTTTTGCCCAGCTTACATTTGCTCACCACTAAACCAACGATGTACATTGCCAATGTCGACGAAGAAGGCTTCGAAGATAACGCTTATTTAGATATCGTTAATAAAATTGCAGCCGAAGAAAACGCCATTGTTGTACCTATCTGCAATAAATTAGAGGCAGAAATAGCAGAGCTGGATGACGATGAAAAAGCCGAGTTCTTAGAAGACTTAGGTATGGAAGAGGCCGGTCTTAACCGCGTTATTCGTGCCGGTTATCAATTATTAGATCTACACACCTATTTCACCGCAGGTGTTCAGGAAGTACGTGCCTGGACGATTCCCCTAGGCGCGACAGCACCACAGGCGGCAGGTGTTATTCATACCGACTTTCAACGCGGTTTTATCAAAGCTGAAATTATGGCCTACGATGATTTTGTACAATATCAAGGTGAACAAGGCGCTAAGGAAGCAGGAAAACTACGCCTTGAGGGTAAAGATTATATTGTAAAAGACGGTGATGTTATTCACTTTAAATTCAACGTCTAAACCTGAGCCTTTAAATATTCTACCTAGGCTGACAACTGAAGCAATTTAAAGCGCATATATGACCCAGAAGCCTTGACAGAGCAAGGCCTAATCGGGAGAATACGCGCCTCTTTGGAGTCAAGCGATTAGCCTATTTCAAGCACCGCAAGAAATAACTAAGGCGTATATGACACCACAGTTTTGGCGAGATAGCTCAGCTGGTTAGAGCACATCACTCATAATGATGGGGTCGGTGGTTCAAATCCACTTCTCGCTACCAATACTAAACGGCCAGTAGATTCTATCTACTGGCCGTTGTTGTTTTAACACTGCCACTTAGTACAAGCTCATACCCCCTCAGCCCTTAACTCACTCTTGTCGCGTTTTTCCATTTACACCACTTCTAAGGCAGAACTTTAATCGATCATTTATCTAAAACAGATATCGCAAAATCGACCAAGTTATTAAACAACTGCTATGCTGAATACAGTACCAAGAAAATATTCACCCATAAAATCGACATGCTAAAAATATAATCCCATTGTTAATAGCTAGAATGCTGTGAAAAATGAAAATATGGACTTCATTAAGCAAAAGACCAAAAGTAAGTAACTATACTTACCTGAAAGGATATAACCTTAAAAAAACATGCGCTTTTTTTAAATCATTATCTTATAAAGCTCAACAAATGCTCTTTATACTTTTCATAAGTATACGGACCTCGCAAATTCAGCATCCAGAACAAATTCTTAAAAACAGAAAAAATAATCGGTGCTATACTCAACTCAAATTCATTGTTGTCTCTAAACTGTTTTTTTGTACAAAGTCTAGTTATGAATAGCCCTCTCAGTAAACCACTATTAATGTTGAGCATAAGGATCAAACAATGATCACTTTGCCTAATCAAGCATTACGATTTTTACTCATTGAAGATAATCCAGAAGATTACTCAACATTAGAACAACTTTGTAAAACAGCATTTGGTAGCCAACTGCAACTGAGCGGAGCTGATAATTATCAATCAGCTATCACCGCTATTAATAAAGACAGCTATGACATTTATCTTTTGGCAGACTGTCACGGCAGCCAAAACAAACTACTCGAACACATTAACAAACAACCTAATCAATCACCTTCTACGATTTTACTTGCTCAAACTGAAGAGCATATTTCTGAAAGTCAGGATGACACTGACGATTATTTAATCAAACAAGGCCTCACTGCCAGAGCATTAAAATACAATGTTCGAAATATTTTAAAAAATAAAGATTACACCAATCGATTGATCAAGCTGGAATACTACGACTCGTTAACCGGCTTGGCTAATCGGGTGCTTTTTAATCAAGAACTTAAAGAGTGGATTGATCTAGCTAACAACTACGAAGAAACTCTTGCCTTACTATTGCTCAACATCGATAACTTTAAAGATATTAATAACTCTGAAGGACATACAGCCGGCGATCAGCTATTGCAGGAAGCCTCCAAGACAATTTGTCAGATCGTCGAAGATAATGATACGGTCGCTAGATTAGGCGGTGATGAATTTGCCATCATCACTAACAATGTTAAAGATAAAAATCACGCTGAAACATTGGCTGAGAAAATTATAAACGCCTTTGATAGAAACTTTATTTTGAACGGCAAGAAAATTCCGATCAC